>DASSQM010000001.1:0-12257 GCA_035702465.1 Anaeromyxobacter sp.
CGGCGCGCCAGGGCGAGCTCGAGGCGGACCTCGCCGCGGAACGGGCGCGCGCGTCCGCGCTGGAGGCCGAGCTGTCCGGCGCCCGCGGCGAGCTCGAGGCGCTCCGCGCGTCGTCGGCGAAGGAGCTGGAGGAGCTCCGCGTCGAGGCGGCCAAGGCGACGGAGGCGCTCGCCGACGCGCGCCGCCACGGGCAGCGCCGCGAGGGCGAGCTCACGGTCGAGATCGCCGAGCGCGCCGAGCAGGTGAAGAAGGCCGAGGCGGCGCTGGTGGAGGCGGTGGCGTCGGCCGAGGAGCGGGCGGCGCGGATCGTCGCCCTCGAGGAGGAGGTCCGCAGCCGCCGCGAGGCGATCGAGGCGCTGTCGCGCGAGACGGAGCGCACGGCGGCGGAGCTCGGGGAAGAGGTGGCGGAGCGCGATCGGCTCCTCGAGGCGGCTCGCCGCGAGGTGGATCGCCTCGGCGGAGAGCTGTCCGAGGTGCGCCAGGCGGCGATGGTGGCCGAGTCCCAGCTCGGCGGCGAGGTCCGCGCCGGGAAGGAGCGCGCCGACGAGCTGGGGCGGCTGCTCGCCGAGGCGACGCAGGAGCGCGACGAGGCGCGCGCGCAGCGCGAGGCGCTCGCGGCGGAGATCGAGTCGCGCGAGGCGGCGCTCGCGGCCGCTCGCGAGGAGGCGAAGGCCGCCGTGGCCGCGCGCGACGCCGCGGAGTTCGAGCGGACCCGGCTCGAGGCCGAGCTGAAGGAGGAGATCGAGTCGCGCGCCGAGGCCGAGTCGGCGGCCCGGGCGCACGCGCAGGCTGCGGAGGCGGAGCACGCTCGCCGCGAGGAGGAGCTCCTGGCGGAGCTCTCGAAGAAGAGCGAGGCCGCCGAGTCGCTCCACGAGCAGTTCGAGCGGCTCACCGCGGAGCGCGCCGAGCGGGAGGAGGCGCTCCAGAAGGAGCTGCAGGCGCGCGGCGAGGCGCTGCGATCCGCCGAGCGGCGCGAGAAGCTCCTCGCAGAGACCGCCGAGAAGCGCGCGGAGGAGGCCCGGAAGCGCGTCACCGAGCTGGAGGAGCGCGTCGCGTCGCTGAGCGCCGCGCGCGAGGCCACCGAGGAGGCCTCGAACGAGCTGCGCAGGAACGTCGAGGAGGCGAAGGCGCGGCTGGCCGACGCCGGGCAGCGCGGCGATCGCGCCGAGGCGCGGGCGCGCGAGGCCGAGCAGTCCCTCGCGGCGGCGCACCGGGATCGCCAGCGGATGGAGACGGAGCTCACGGCCCGCGTGGCGCGGGCCGAGGCGCGCGCGGCGGAGCTCGCGGCGCGCGCGGAGCAGGCCGCCCGCGACGCGTCGCTCGCGCAGGCCGCGCGCGCCCGCGTGCTCGAGCTGGAGGCGCAGCTCGCGCAGGCGGGGCAGGCCCGCGCGCGGGTGGAGAAGGATCTCACCGCGCGCCTGTCGGCCGCCGAGTCGCGCGCCGCCGAATCGGCCCGCCGCGCCGAGCAGCTCGCCGCCGAGCGCAGGGAGGCCGAGGCCCGCGCCGGCCGCGCCGTCGAGGAGGCCCAGGCGCGCTTCCGCGACGAGCTCTCCCGCCGCGATCAGCTCCGCGCGCAGGAGGTCCAGCGGCTCCAGGCCGGCATCCAGGAGCGCGCCCGGCGCGAGAAGATGCTGGAGATGGAGCTCGCGCGGGTGAGGGGAGCGGCGCGGAACGTCGGGTCGCCGGCGGGGGCGGCTTCGGCGCCCACGCCGTCCGGCTCGCCGTCCGCGGCCGAGCCGTCCGCGGCGGACGAGAAGGCGGTCGCGGAGGCAGGGGCGGGGCGCGACCAGGAGTAGGGTCACCGCCCGACCCAGAGTAATTTGCGGGCCTGCCGTGACGCGCCGCCCGCGCGGCAAACGCAGCAACCGTGCGATTGGATTCGACTTAACAGAGTGCGCTTTGACGCACGGCGAGCGAAGTTCCGTCGAGCGTTCGATTACTCAGAGTCGGGACTTCGCTCGATTACCCAGGGTCGGGACTTCCCAGAGTCGGGACTTCGCGCCGCCAGGATCAGCTCCCCCCCGCCTCCGCGTCGGCCGTGTGCTTCACGTCCCGCCGCCGCCCCGGATTCGACCGCATCCCCGCCTCGTGCGCGCGCACCGCGTTCCGCCCGGCCTGCTTCGCCGCGTAGAGCGCCGAGTCCGCCGCGTCGATGAGCTCGGCGAGGTCCTCTCCGTCGTCCGGGAACGCGGCGACTCCCACGGAGATGGTCACGTGCCCGCCCTCGGAGGTCGGGTGCGGGAGGGCGGCGCGGTCGACGGCCGCGCGCAGCGCCTCGGCGACGTCGAGCGCCGCGGCGCGGTCGGCGTGCGCGACGAGCACCGCGAACTCCTCGCCGAGGTAGCGCGCCACGAGGTCCACCTTGCGCACCGCCCCGGCGAGCAGCGCCGCGACCTGGCGCAGGATCGCGTCCGCCGCGGCCGGCCCGGACGCCTCGCTGTAGCGCCGGAAGCGATCGACGTCGATGAGCGCGACGGCCATGCCGTGCTGGAAGCGCCGGCTGCGGTCGAGCTCGAGGTCGAGCCGCGCGAACAGGCTCCGGCGGTTCGCGACGCCGGTGAGGGCGTCGCTCTGGGAGAGCCGGACCATCTTCTGGTGCAGCCGGGCGTTCGCGATCGCGAGCCCGGCCTGCGCCGCCACGGACTCGAGGAGCCGCCGCTCCCCGTCGTCGAGCGGAGCGCCGCCCGCCTTCCGCACGGCGAGCGCATCGGCAGGCCCGTCGCGGCGCGGCAGCCGGATCACGTCGAAGCCGGGGAGGGGATCCTCGGCGCGCCGGAGCTCGCCGGCGGACGCGGCGCCGCCGTGCGCCGCCCGCAGCGCGAGCCCGCCCGCGTCGTCCGCGAGCCAGACCCGCACCGCCTCGAGGCCGAGGCCGGTCGCGGCGCGCTCGCACAGCGCCCGGAGCAGCTCGTCGAGGTCGAGCGTCGAGGCGAGCGCGTGGCCGAGGTCGACGAGGAACGACATCTCGCGGGCGCGCCGCTCCGCCTCGGCGCGCACCGCGAGCTCGCGCTCGAGCGCCTCCATCGACCGCGCGTCCTCGATGCGGCGCGCGTTCAGGTCCGTGAGCGCGGCGAGCGTCTCGTTGTACGCGTCCGCCAGCCGCCCCAGCTCGTCCCTGCTCTCCACCGGCACGCGATGGAGGAAGTCGCCGCCCCGCGCCCGCGCCATGGCCGCGACGAGGCGCTTCAGCGGGTTGCGTACGAGCACCCGCACCACGAGCACGTGCGTGAGCCCCATCGCGACCGCGAACAGCACGAGGCCGACGAGGGCGGTCCGGTACACGCCTTCGAGCTCCGGCGCGGCGAGCCGGGTCTGGTGCCTGAGCCAGAGCACCCCCGCGAGCGCGAAGAGGAGCGAAGGCACCCCCACGGCGAGCATGAGCTTCCGGCCGATGGAGCGGGTGATCCGGCTGAGCATGGGGGAGCCCAGGTTATAACCTCGAACGGTGCCGTTCATCCAAAGCCGCCTGCTCGAGGGGTTCCCCCACGGCTTCACGACGCGCCGGGGCGGCGAGTCGGATCCGCCGTTCGACTCGCTGAACCTCGGCGGCGCCGTGGGCGACGATCCCGCGCGCGTGTCGGCGAACTGGCGCGTCGTCGAGCGCGAGACGGGCCTCGGCTTCGCGCGCGTCCGCCAGGTGCACGGCGCGCGCGTGGTGCGCCTCGACGCCCCGACGCCGCCCGCGCTCGAGGCGGACGCGATCGTGTCCCGCATGCCGGGCGTGGCCGCGTGCGTCTCCGTCGCCGACTGCGTGCCCGTGCTCCTCGCCGATCCCGCGACCGGCGCGGTGGCCGCGGTGCACGCCGGCTGGCGCGGCACCATCGCGCGCGTGGCGGCGGAGGCGGTCCGCGCGCTCGCCGAGGAGGCGGGCGCCCCCGCGGCGCGGCTCCTCGCGGTCGTCGGCCCGGCGATCGGCCCCTGCTGCTACGAGGTATCGCCGGATCTCGCCCGGCGTTTCGCCTCCGAGATCGGCGGCGACGTCGTCCGCGACGGCCGCGCGCCCGCGCTCGACCTCTGGGCCGCGAACGCCGCCGTGCTCCGCGCCGCCGGCGTCGCAGCGGAGCGGATCGACGCGCTGCGGCGTTGCACGTCGTGCGAGCGCGACGCGTTCTTCTCGCACCGGCGCGACGCCGGGAGGACGGGTCGTCAGATGGCCTTCATCGCCCCACGCGCCCCCACGCGGGGGACCCTTCCTTGACGGAAAACGGCAGTCACCTAGAATTTTCCGGATCTTGACCCTCTCCGCCCGAGACGCCTTGCCGGCGCTTCTCCTCCTCGTCGGCTGCGCGGGGGGCAGCGACGCGACGAAGAAGGATCTCGACGCGATGCGCGCGGAGCTCCAGGCGGTGCGCAAGGACAACGAGGAGCTCCAGCGCAAGGTCGACGCGCTCTCGGGGCGGGTCGAGGTGATCACCGCCCGTCTCTCGCAGGCGCCGCAGCCCGCGCAGCCTCCGGCGGCCGCGGCGCCCGTCGTGCCGCCCGACCTCGCCGTCGTCCGCGTCGAGCCGCCGAGGGCGGCGCGGACTCCTCCGCCGCCGGTGCCCACGGCGGTGCCCATCGCCGAGCCCGATCCCGGGCGCGTCGCGGCCCTGTCGCGCCGGTCCGGCCACGAGATCGCGCAGGACGCCGACGAGGAGCTGCGGCGCGCGCGCGGCAAGGCGGGTGCGAGCCGGGCGCACGCGCTCGAGGACTTCGCGGCGCGGTACCCGCGCCACGCGTCCGCCGACAACGCGCTCGTCGAGGCGGCCGCCGCGTACGCCGACGCCGGCAAGCCGCAGGCCGCGTGCGATCTCGCGCGCCGCTGCGTGAGCGAGTACCCTGCGGGCGACGCGATGAGCGACGCGCTCGAGCGGCTCGCCTGGTGCGAGTCGCGCCGCGGCGACGCCGGTGCCGAGCGGACGCTGCTCGAGCGGCTCGTGTCGGACTTCCCGAGGACGCCGGCCGCAGAGCGCGCCGCGCAGCGCCTCGCCACCATCTCCGGGCAGGGCGGCGAGCCGCCGCCGGGCCCGGCAAGGAGCGGTCCATGATCCGCACGCACCTCGCCGCCGTCCTGGCCATCCTCCCGGCCGCCGCCCTCGCGCAGTCGGCGCCGCTGCGCACCGCTCCCGCCGAGGCGCCGACGGCGGCCGGGGCGCCGGCCGCGCCCGCCGCGGCGCAGGACGGGCCGGTGCCGCTCACGCCGATCGAGGGCACCGCCACCGCGACGGACGCCGGGCGCGGCGCGGTGCCTCCGCCCGACACGTACACGATCCGCCCCGGCGACACGCTCTGGGACCTCTCCGGCCGCTTCCTCAACAACCCGTGGTACTGGCCGAAGATCTGGTCGTACAACCCGGACATCACGAACCCGCACTGGATCTTCCCGGGCAACGTCCTCAAGTTCTATCCCGGCGCCGAGGAGGCGCCTGCGCGCGTCGAGGCGGCCCCGGCGCCGGTCGCATCCGCCGACGAGGTCCCCGCCGCGGAGGAGGACGAGGGCGAGCCCGTCCGCGAGCTCGAGGACCTCTCCAAGGCGAACATGAAGGAGAAGGCGACCGCCGAGGAGCGCGAGGCGGTGGTCGTCGCCGGCCCCTACAAGATCGCGTACGTCGCGCCGAAGTCGAAGTTCGCCCGGCACGACACCTTCGTCACTCCGCGCGAGCTCGCCGAGTCGGGCAGCCTCGACGCCGCCTTCGAGGAGAAGCTCCTCCTGTCGAGCGAGGATCGCGCGTACGCACGCTTCCCGCGGGACGCCGGGGTGAAGCTCGGCGAGACGTACGTCATCTACCGGACCGAGCGGCCCATCTACCATCCGATCACGAAGGAGCTCTTCGGCTACCAGTCGATCGTGCTCGGCACGGCGAAGGTCGTCGCCGTCGACGCGAAGGCCGCGACGGTCATCATCAAGTCCGCCTACGATCCGATCGAGCGGGGCGCGATGCTCGGCCCGTGGACGGAGAAGTTCTACCGCGCGGTGCCGCGCAAGCCGAACCGCCAGCCGCTCTTCGGCCGCATCATCGCGGCCCAGGCGGAGACCATCTCGCAGATGGGCGAGCACCACGTCGTGTTCGTCGACAAGGGCCAGCGCGACGGCGTCGAGGAGGGAAACGTCTTCACGGTCGTTCGCTCGGGCGATCTCTACGGCCGCGACCCGCACGCCGCGCCCTGGGACGAGCGCCTGCCCAAGGAGGATGTGGGCGGGCTCCTCGTCATCGACGTGAAGGAGCGCGCCTCGGCCGCGCTCGTCACGCGCAGCCTCCGCGAGCTCGTCGTGGGCGACCGCGTCGAGATGGTGGCGGAGACGGCGGGACAGGCCGGATCCGGCGGAAAGTAGGCGCGTTCCGGTACGGCTCCTGCATCCGTCCGGGGGCGGGTTGCTTGACCCGGCGTCACCCCGCCGGTATATGCCGCGACCTCATGGCGGAACCGCGTACCCTCCGGCCGGGCGACGGCCTGTACCCCGCCGCGCTCGCGCGGGCCGCCGACCGGCCCGCCGAGCTGAGGCTCCTCGGGTCCCTCGGCGCGCCGGCGGCCCGCGTGGCCATCGTCGGCGCGCGCGACGCCGACGAGTACGGGCAGGACGTGGCGAAGGCCCTCGCGGCCGGCCTCGCGAGGGCGGGCGTCTCGATCGTGTCCGGCGGGGCCCGGGGGATCGACGCCGCGGCGCACGAGGGCGCCCTCGCGGCGGGTGGCCACACCGTGGCCGTGCTCGGCACGGGCGTCGACCGCGCGTTCCCGGTGGAGCACCGCGACCTCTTCGACCGGATCGTCTCGGCGGGGGGCGCGCTCCTCTCGGAGCTGCCGGACGGCACCCGCGGGTGGCCGGGGAACTTCCCTCGCCGGAACCGGATCGTGTCGGGGATGTCGGACGCGGTGGTGGTCGTCCGCGCCGGGGAGGGCAGCGGGGCGCTCATCACCGCGGAGTGGGCGCGCTCGCAGGGCGTGCCGCTGTTCGCGGTGCCCGGCGACGTGCGCGACGACCTCTCGGTCGGACCCATCCGCCTCCTGCGGCAGGGGGCGAGGGTGGCGGCGTCCGCGGAGGACGTGCTCGCCGCGATCGGGGTGGGGGCGCCGGAGGCGAGGCAGCTGGCGCTGCCCGCGCTCGGGGCGAGGGAGTCGTCCCTCCTCGCGGCCCTCGGTCGGAGGCCGCGCCACGCCGACGAGCTCGCGCGCGCCGCCGGCCTCGACGCGGGGACGGCTCTGGCGGGGCTGCTCTCGCTCGAGATCGAAGGCTTGTGCGAGCAGCGGCCAGGCCACTACTTTCTGCGCCGGACCTAGAGGAGACGGATGGCGAGAGCGACGAGCGAGACGGCGGGGGCCGCCAAGAAGGGCGCGAAGGCGACGGCCGCGAAGACCGCGAAGGCGCCGGCGCGCAAGCCCGCGTCCGCGAAGGCCCCCGCCCACGAGGGCGCCGCGGAGACCGCGACCGCTGCGCGGCCGCGGAAGGCCGCGGACGGGGACAAGGGCCGGACCGCCGCCAAGGTGCGCCGCAGCGGCAACCTCATCATCGTCGAGTCCCCCGCGAAGGCGAAGACGATCAAGAAGTACCTCGGCCGGAGCTACGACGTGCGGGCCTCGGTCGGGCACGTGAAGGACCTGCCGAAGTCGAAGATGGGCGTCGACCTCGAGGGCGGCTCGTTCGAGCCGGAGTACGACGTCATCAAGGGGAAGGCGAAGGTCCTCTCGGACATCAAGCGCGCCGCGCACACGGCCGAGAAGGTCTTCCTCGCGACCGACCCCGACCGGGAAGGCGAGGCCATCGCCTGGCACATCTCGGAGGAGATCGGCGCGCGCGGCGGCGACGTCCGCGTGCGGCGCGTGCTCTTCAACGAGATCACGAAGAACGCCATCCAGAAGGCCATCGAGCACCCCGTCGACCTCGATCAGAAGAAGTTCGACTCGCAGCAGGCGCGCCGCGTCCTCGACCGCATCGTCGGCTACCAGATCAGCCCCATCCTCTGGAAGAAGGTCCGCCGCGGCCTCTCCGCCGGGCGCGTGCAGTCGGTGGCGGTCCGGCTCGTCGTCGAGCGCGAGCGCGAGATCGAGGCGTTCAAGCCCGAGGAGTACTGGACGCTCGACGCCGACCTCGCCGCGCAGCTGCCGCCGGAGTTCACCGCGAAGCTGTGGAAGGTGGACGGCGAGAGGGCGAAGCTCGAGGACGAGGCGACGACGAAGGCGCTCGCCGCCGACGTGGAGAAGGCCCGCTTCGAGGTCCAGTCCGTGGACCGCAAGGAGCGGAAGCGAAACCCGCCGCCGCCCTTCACCACCGCGAAGCTCCAGCAGGAGGCGGCGAACCGCCTCGGCTTCACCGCGAAGAAGACGATGACGCTCGCGCAGCGGCTCTACGAGGGCGTGGAGCTGGGCGACGAGACCGTCGGCCTCATCACCTACATGCGCACGGACTCCGTGCGGCTCTCCACCGAGGCCGTGGACGCGGCGCGCGCGCTCGTCGCGGACAAGTACGGCAAGGACCACCTCCCGCAGGAGCCGAACGTCTTCAAGACGAAGGCGAAGGCGGCGCAGGAGGCGCACGAGGCGATCCGCCCGACGAACCTCGAGTGGCCGCCCGAGCGCGTGGCGCCGTTCCTCGAGGCGATCGGCGAGCGCGACATGGTCCGGCTGTACGAGCTCATCTGGAACCGCTTCGTCGCGTGCCAGATGGTGCCCGCCGTCTACGACCAGACGTCCGCGGACATCGCGGCGGAGCGCGACGGCTCGGCCGGCGCGCGGGCCGGAGCCGTAGGCGGAGGCACCACACCACCCCGCGCGACGTTCCGCGCCACGGGCTCCATCCTCAAGTTCCCCGGCTACCTCGCCGTCTACGGCGCGAAGCCGCCCGAGGAGGAGGCCGGCGCCGAGGACGAGAAGCCCGAGAACGGCAACGCCCCCGCCGAGCGCGACGGCGAGAAGAAGAACGAGGAGCGCCAGCTCCCGCCGCTCGAGGCCGGCATGGAGCTCACGCTCCGGCAGCTCCACCCCGAGCAGCACTTCACGCAGCCGCCCCCGCGGTACAACGAGTCGTCGCTCGTGAAGGAGATGGAGGCGCGCGGCATCGGCCGCCCGTCCACCTACGCCGCCATCCTCGAGACCATCCAGGAGAAGACGTACGTCGAGAAGGTGGAGCGGAACTTCAAGCCCACGCACCTCGGCCTCATCGTCACGGACGAGCTCGTGAAGAGCTTCCCGCGCGAGATGGACGTCGCGTTCACCGCGGGCATGGAGGAGCAGCTCGACGAGATCGAGGACGGGAACGCCGGCTGGCAGGAGGTCCTGCGGGACTTCTACGGCAAGTTCAAGGAGGACCTCGAGAAGGCCGAGGTCCACATGCGCGACGTCAAGCGCCAGGAGATCGCGACCGAGCTCACGTGCGAGAAGTGCGGCAAGCCCATGGTCATCAAGTGGGGCCGCATGGGCGAGTTCCTCGCCTGCTCCGGCTATCCCGAGTGCCGGAACACGATGAACTTCCTCCGCCAGGACGGGAAGATCGTCCCGCAGAAGGAGGAGGAGGTCCCGGTCGACGAGAAGTGCCCGCAGTGCGGCGCTGCCATGGTGATGAAGCGCGGCCGCTTCGGCCGGTTCCTCGCCTGCACGCGCTATCCCGAGTGCAAGGGCACGAAGCCCGTCTCCATCGGCGTCAGCTGCCCCAAGGGCTGCGGGGGCTACATCACCGAGAAGCGCTCGCGCCGCGGCCGCACCTTCTACGGCTGCTCCTCGTATCCCAACTGCGATTTCGTCTCCTGGGATCGCCCGCGGAACGAGGCGTGCCCGAAGTGCGGGAGCGCGTACCTGCTCGACAAGTACTCGAAGCGCACGGGGCCGTACATCGCGTGCCCGAACGCCGAGTGCGGATACCGCCGCGAGGCGCCGCAGCCGCAGAGCGCGTAGCCGGAACCCGATACCCGGCCGAGGCACTTTTCGCGAAGCGTAATGTGCCCGGCCGCTCCTTACCGGCTACGACGGCGTCGGCCTCCCACCCACCTGCGGCGCGTCCGCCGGCCGCCGGCTTGACCTCCCCGTGGGGGACTGGTATCGAAAAAGCCAGTCCATCCGCGGGCTAAGCGCGCACCTCGTGCGCGCGTTCCACACCCCCCGCGCGACCCGAGGCGTTCAGATGATCCACACCCTCGCCGAGTTCTTCCGAGAAGGCGGCCCGTTCATGTTCGCGAACGTGGCGACGAGCGCCGTCGCCATCGCGATCATCGTCGAGCGCATCCTCGTGCTCGCCTTCCGCCTGAACCTGAACGCCGCCCCGTTCATGGAGCAGGTCCAGAAGCTCGTCCTCTCCGGCAACGTCGACCGCGCGGTGAAGCTCTGCGGCGCGGCGCCGAACGCGGCGCTCGCGCGCGTGGTGCGCGCAGGCCTCACCCGCGCGAACCGCGGCGACCAGGAGGTGGCGCGCGCGCTCGAGGAGGCGGTGCTCGAGGTGACGCCGTCGATCTCGAAGCGCATCGCCTCGCTCTGGTCGCTCGCGAACATCGCGACCCTCGTCGGCCTCATCGGCACGATCACCGGCCTCATCGGCACGTTCCGCTCCCTCGGGGCGGCGAGCCCCGAGATGAAGCAGCTCATGCTCTCGAAGGGCATCTCGGAGGCCATGAACAACACCGCGTTCGGCCTCACCATCGCGGTGGTGTGCATCGTCGCGCACCTCATGCTCACCTCGAAGGCGAAGACGATGATCGAGGAGATCGAGTACAACGCGCTCCGCCTCGAGAACCTGCTCTCGCGCCGCGGCGCGGGCGAGACGAACCCGCTCGAGTCCACCGGCTAGCCGCGCGCGACGACCTCCCGAGGGAGCGAGATGCGCCGCCGGATCCGAGAAGAGGAGCACGCGGGCGAGCTGAACATCGTCCCGTACCTCGACGTGGTCGTGAACCTCGTCATGTTCATGCTGCTCAGCATGACGGGGCTCATCGCGCTCGGCGTGCTGAACGTCTCCGCGCCGAAGCTCGGCGCCGAGGCCTCGCAGGCGAGCGCGGACGACAAGCCGAAGCTCCTCCTCACCGTCGCGATCGGGAAGCAGGGCTTCTACATCGCCGGCGCCGGCGGCGTGCTCGGCCAGGACGCGCCGTCGCCCGACGCCGCGCGCCCGCCGACCATCCCGCTCAAGGACGGCCGCTACGACTACGCGACGCTCACCGCGCAGATGAAGAAGATCAAGGAGCAGTTCCCGAACGAGACCGGCGTCATCCTCTCGGCCGATCCGGACGTGGTCTACGACGTCCTCATCCAGACGATGGACGCGTGCCGCGAGGGGAGCTTCTCGAAGGGCGACGGGACCACCGAGCGCAAGCCGCTCTTCTTCGACGTGTCGCTCTCGTTCGTCGGGTGAACCGCATGGCGATGGCACCGAACCCGAGCGCCGAGCAGCTGCAGCGCGACAAGGAGGCGCGGCTCTACCGCCGCGCGCGCCGCAAGCAGCGCGAGGCCGAGGGCGAGATCAAGGAGCTCAACATCGTCGCGATGATGGACATGATGACCATCATCCTCGTGTTCCTCCTCAAGTCGTACCAGGCGTCCGCCATCAACGTGAACATGAGCGAGCAGCTCACCGTCCCGCAGTCCACGACCCAGCTCCACCCCCAGGAGAACATCACCGTCACGCTCTCCACGAGGGAGGTGGCGGTGAACGAGCGGCGGGTCGTCGAGGTGCAGGGCGGGGTCATCCCCGCCTCGGCGAAGGAGGGCGGGCGCGCGGACGCGTTCTACGTGGGCGCCGTCTACGACGCGCTGAAGAAGGAGGTCGAGAAGCAGAAGACCATCGCCCGGTACAACAAGGACGCGCCGTTCACCGGCAGGATCAACGTCGTCGCCGACAAGCGCATCCCGTACCGGACGCTGATGGAGGTCCTCTACACCGCCGGGCAGGCCGAGCTCGGCGAGTACAAGTTCATGGTGCTGAAGAGCGAGTAGGCGGACCCCGCCGCCGCGCTAGATGCT
Source organism: Anaeromyxobacter sp. (assembly GCA_035702465.1). Lineage (GTDB taxonomy): Bacteria > Myxococcota > Myxococcia > Myxococcales > Anaeromyxobacteraceae > Anaeromyxobacter. The sequence goes on from DASSQM010000001.1 coordinate 11,920, forward strand.
CGGCGGCTCCTGCACGAGCTGCCCCGGCGGCCTCTCCCGCCGCGTCGCGCACTCGGTGCACGAGAGCGCGTAGGGGAGCGCCCGGAGCCGCCGCGGGTCGATCTCGGCCTCGCAGTCGCGGCAGATGCCGTACTCGCCCGCGTCGACGCGCGCGATGGCCGCGTCGATCTGGAGGATCTCGCGGCGCTGCGTCTCGCCGAGGCGCGAGAGGGTGAACGCCTCGTGCTCGGTCTGGGCGCCCTCCTCGAACTCCGGATCGCGCTCCGCGGAGCGCAGCGCGTCGAGCTCGGCGGCGGCCCGGCGCGTGGTCTCCAGGATGACGCTGCGGCGGCGCAGCA
>DASSQM010000002.1:0-9273 GCA_035702465.1 Anaeromyxobacter sp.
GGTCATCAACCGCCAGCCGTTCCAGGTGAGCAGCCTCGGCTCGACGCAGGGTGGCGTCAACTTCACCGGTCCCGCGACGCCTCCGGAGCCGACCGAGATCGGCTGGAAGGAAACGGTCCCGATGCTGCCGGGCACCGTCACGCGCATCATCATGCGGTTCGACTTGCCGACGGTGCCGTTCGCGGTGCCCCCGAGCCCGCGAACCGGCGGTAACGAGTACGTCTGGCACTGTCACATCCTGGAGCACGAAGAGCACGACATGATGCGGCCGCTCGTCGTCACGTAGCGTGCCACCGCCGGAGCGCGGGGAGTGTCGCGCCCCCGCGCTCCGCTGGAACTGCCGGCGCTCGCGCCGGCGGGGAGGGCCCCGCGGTCGTCCCGCGGGGCTCTTTCGTCGTCGCAACCGTCGGCGCGAGGGCGCGGCTGCGACCGCGCGCCCGGCCCCTCCCGGGCCGTTTCGCCTCACCGGACCCCCGCTGCGGGGGAACGGTGAAGCGGGATACGATGAGCGCTCCGATTCGGAGGGGGCGATGGATCCACGCAACACGACGCCGCCGGGCGGTGCTCCGCCGGAGCTCGGCGAGAGGCTGCCCGAGGGAGACGACGCTCCACCGCCCGGCACGCGCACCATGGGGATCGTCCGCTGGGCGATCGTCGCGGCGATGGCGCTCGTCGCGGCCGGCGCGTGGATCCGCTACGGCCAGGCCGAGGCGGGCCCGGCGCGCCACGGCGCCGTCTCGTACCTCTGCCCGATGCATCCCGCGGTCGTGCAGGACCGGCCCGGGAGCTGCCCGATCTGCGGCATGGACCTCGTGAAGGCGGCAGCGCCGGAGAAGCGCGCGGCCGGCGCTCGCGAGGCCGAACACGCCGAGCACGCGGAGCACGCGCGCACGACCCCGGCGGCGGCCGCCGCCGCCGGCAAGTACTGGTGCCCGATGCACCCCGACGTCGCGAGCGACGACCCGGACGCCACGTGTCCGAAGTGCGGCGGCATGAAGCTCATGCCGCGGGATCCGAAGGCCCTCGCGAAGGCGGCCGCGGCGTCCAGCGCGGGCGCGTACTGGTGCCCGATGCACCCGGAGATCGCGAGCGACGACCCGGAGGCGAGCTGCCCGAAGTGCAACGCGAAGCTCGTCCCGCGCGCGCATCGCCCGGCGACGCCCGGCGCGGGCGTGCCCGGCCTCGCGCCCGTGCAGATCCCGGCGGAGCGCACGCAGCTCATCGGCCTCAAGACGGCGCGCGCCGTGCGCCAGCCGCTCGCGCCGCGCGTGCGCGCGTTCGGCTACGTGGCCGCGAACGAGCGGAGCGTCGCGATCGTCACGGCCCGCGCGAGCGGCTGGGTGGACGAGCTGCGCGCAGCGCAGGCCGGCCAGCGCGTGGCGAAGGGGGAGGTGCTCCTCACGCTCTACAGCGGCGAGGTGGTCACGGCGCAGCAGGCCTACCTCGACGCGCTCCGCTGGAAGAAGAACCTCGAGGCGACGAATCCGAACGGGCTGCCGCCCGCGGCACAGGTCGTCGACCGCGACTCGCTCCGGCGCCTGCGGCTCTACGGCGTCGCCGCCGAGGACATCGAGGCGCTCGCGGTGCGCAACGAGCCGGTGCAGGCGTTCCCGATCCGCGCGCCGCGCGCGGGCTTCGTCGCGCGGAAGAGCGTGCTGCCGGGCCAGTACGTCTCGGCGGGCAGCGAGCTGTACCAGATCGCGGACCTCTCGACCGTCTGGGTCGTCGCCGACCTCTTCGAGCAGGACATGGAGCGCGTCGCGGTGGGCCAGCAGGCGCGGTTCCTGCCCGCGTCCTCGCGCGGCACGAGCTTCCCGGGGCGCGTCGACTTCATCTATCCCGCGGTGAACCCGGAGACGCGCACGCTGCAGGCGCGGATGGAGTTCAAGAACCCGGGGATGAAGCTCCGGCCCGGCGCGTTCGGCGACGTCGTCATCGAGGCGCACGCCGCCGACGCGGTGACGGTGCCCTCCGAGGCCGTCGTCGACGCCGGGGAGACGCAGTACGTCTTCGTGGCGCTGGCCGGCGGCCGGTTCGAGCCGCGCTCCGTCCGCGTCGGCACGGCCGGCGAGGGACGCATCGAGATCCTCGAGGGGGTGCGGGAGGGCGAGATCGTCGTCACGACGGCGAACTTCCTCCTCGACTCCGAGAGCCGGCTCCGCGCCACGGTCGAGGCCCAGTCCGCGCGCGCCGACGGCGCGCACGCGCCGTAGGGACGTCATGGTCGCCCGCATCATCGAGAGCTGCGCGCGCAACCGCCTCGCCGTGCTCGCCGGCGCCGCCGTCGCGGTCGCCGCCGCCATCTGGTCGATCCGCAACGTGAAGCTCGACGCGATCCCGGACGTCGGCGATCCCCAGGTCATCGTCTTCACCGAGTGGATGGGCCGCAGCCCGACGCTCGTCGAGGAGCAGGTCACCTATCCCATCGTGTCGTCGCTCGTCGGCGCGCCGCGCGTGACCGACGTGCGCGGCTACTCGATGTTCGGGATGAGCTTCGTCTACGTGATCTTCGAGGAGGGGACCGACCTCTACTGGGCGCAGAACCGCGTCCTCAAGTACCTGTCGTCGATGCAGGCGCGCCTGCCGGAGGGCGCGACCTCTCGCCTCGGCCCGGACGCGACCGGCATCGGCTGGGGGTTCCAGTACACGCTCGTGGACGAGGGGGGTCGCCACTCCCTCGACGAGCTGCGCACGTTCCAGGACTTCACGCTGCGCCCCGCGCTCGGCCAGGTGCCGGGCGTCGCCGAGGTGGCGAGCGTCGGGGGGTTCCAGAAGCAGTACCAGGTCACGGTGGACCCCAACCGGCTGCGCGCCCACGGCGTCACGCTCGAGGACGTCGTCGCCCGCATCCGCGACTCCACGAACGACGTCGGCGGCCGCGTCATCGAGCTCGCCGGGCGCGAGTACTACGTGCGCGGGCGCGGGTACATCCAGGACCTCGGTGCGCTCGAGCGCGTGGCCATCCGCGCGCGCGGCCCGAACGGCGTCCCGGTGCTCGTCCGCGACGTGGGCGCGGTGCACTTCGGCCCGGACATCCGCCGGGGCGTGCTCGAGTGGAACGGCGAAGGCGAGGCGGTGGGCGGCATCGTCGTCGTGCGCCACGGAGAGAACGTCCTCGACGTGATCGGGCGCGTGAAGCAGAAGCTCGCCGAGCTCGGGCCCGCGCTGCCGCGCGGCGTCGAGGTGAAGGTCGCGTACGACCGCACCGCGCTCATCCAGCGCGCCATCGCCACCCTGCGTCGCGCCCTCGTCGAGGAGGCCCTGGTCGTCGCGGCGGTGATCGTCCTCTTCCTGCTCCACCTCCGCTCGGCGCTCCTGCCCATCGTCTCGATCCCGATGGCGGTCGCGCTCGCGTTCATCCCCATGGTCGCGCTCGACGTCCCCGCGACCATCATGAGCCTGGGCGGCATCGCCATCGCCATCGGGGCGACGGTCGACGCGGAGATCGTGATGATCGAGGCGTCGCACAAGCGCCTCGAGCGCGCGCCCCCCGGCGCGGACCGGAACGCGCTGCTCGCGGAGGCGGCGCGAGAGGTCACGCCGGCGATCTTCTTCTCGCTCCTCATCGTCGCGGTCTCGTTCATCCCCGTGTTCACGCTCGGCGGGGAGGCGGGGCGCCTCTTCCGTCCGCTCGCGCTCACCAAGACCTTCGTCATGCTCGCGGCGGCGCTGCTCTCCATCACCTTCGCGCCGGCGCTCCGCACGCTGCTCCTGCGCGGCACGATCCGGTCGGAGGCGCGCCACCCGCTCTCGCAGGCCATCATCCGCGTCTACAAGCCGTTCGTGTTCGTGGCGCTCCGCTGGCCGAAGTCCACCATCGCCATCGGCCTCCTCGCGGTGCTCTCGGCCGTGCCGCTCGCGCTCAAGCTCGGCAGCGAGTTCATGCCGCCGCTCAACGAGGGCGACGTCCTCTACATGCCGACGACGTTCCCGAACCTCTCCATCGAGGAGGCGAAGCGGCAGCTCCAGATCCAGGACCGCGTGCTGCGCTCGTTCCCCGAGGTCGAGACCGTGTTCGGGAAGGCGGGCCGCGCCGAGACCGCCACGGACCCCGCGCCGCTCACCATGGTCGAGACCACGGTGCGGCTGCGGCCGCAGGAGGAGTGGAGGACGCTGCCGCGCGAGCGCTGGTGGACGTCGTGGGCCCCGCGCTGGCTCGCGCCGGCGCTGCGCCCGCTGTGGCCCGACCGGACCCGCATCACCTGGGAGGAGCTCACCGCGGAGATGAACCGCGCGGTGCAGCTCCCCGGCTGGACGAACGCGTTCACCATGCCCATCAAGGCGCGGGTCGACATGCTCTCGACGGGCGTGCGCACGCCGGTGGGCGTGAAGATCCTCGGCTCCGATCTCGACGAGATCGAGAAGGTCGGGACGGCGCTCGAGGGCGTGCTCGCCCGGGTGCGCGGCACACGGAGCGTCTACTACGAGCGGAACGCGGGCGGCCTCTACCTCGACATCGTGCCGAACCGCGACGCGCTCGCGCGGTACGGGCTCACCGTCGGCGACGTGCAGCGCACGGTGGAGGCCGCCATCGGCGGCGCGCCCATCGCGACGACCATCGAGGGTCGCAACCGCTTCACGATCAACGTGCGCTACCCCCAGGACCTGCGCCGGGACGTGGCGCGCCTGAAGCGCGTGCTCGTGCCCGTCGGCGCGGGCGGCGGGCGCCCCGGCGGGATGAAGAGCGGCGCGCTGGTGCGGCCCTCCATCCCGAAGCTGCTGCTCGCGCAATCCATGATGGGCGACGGGCCCGAGACGCCGCTCCAGGGCCTCCGCCCGCGCCGGGACGCGCCCGGCGTCGCGACGGACGCTCCGCTCCTCGAGTGGGACTCGCCGGTGGGGTCGCCCGACGCCGGCAGCCCGGGCCGCCGCCCGCGCCAGACCTTCGTCCCGCTCGGCCAGCTCGCCGACGTCCGCATCGTCGGCGGCCCTCCCATGGTGCGCGACGAGGGCGGCCTCCTCGCGGGCTACGTGTACGTCGACATCGACCCCGTCGAGCGGGACCTCGGCGGCTACGTGAAGGACGCGAAGGCGGCGGTCGCCACCGCGATCCAGGCGGGGACGCTCGCGCTGCCGCAGGGCCACTTCCTCAAGTGGACGGGGCAGTACGAGCAGCTCGAGCGGATGAAGGAGCGGATGAAGCTCGTCGTTCCGGCCACGCTCCTCATCGTCGTCGTCCTGCTCCTGTTCCTCTTCCGGAACCTCGCGCAGGTCCTCGTCGTCCTGCTCTCCATCCCGTTCGCGCTCGTCGGATCGATCTGGCTCCTCTGGCTGCTAGACTACCGCCTCTCCACCGCGGTGTGGGTGGGGATCATCGCGCTCGTCGGCCTCGCCGCGCAGACGGGCATCGTGATGATCGTCTACATCGACAACGCGTACGAGCGGCGGAAGCGCGCCGGCAAGATCCGCGACCTGTCCGACATCATCTGGGCGCACATGGAGGGCACGGTCCTGCGCGTCCGGCCGAAGCTCATGACGGTCGGCACCATGCTCGTCGGCCTCGTGCCGCTCCTGTGGGCGAGCGGCTCGGGCGCGGACGTGATGAAGCGCATCGCCGCGCCGATGGTCGGCGGCCTCGTCACGAGCGCGTTCCTCACGCTCGAGATCATCCCGGTCGTCTACACGTACTGGCGCCAGGAGCAGCTCCTGTGGGAGCGGCTCGCGGAGCTCGACCCCGGGCGGCTGCGGCGGCTCGGGGCGTGGGCGAAGGTCCAGGGCGCGGGGTGGGCGCTCCTCGCCGCCGTCCTGGTCGCGCCCGTCTACCTCGACCTCCCGCGCGCCGCCGCGCTCGCCGGCGTCCTCGCCGCGCTCGCCGCCATCGCGGCCGGGTCGGCCGCATACCTCGGGCTCCGGCCCGCGGCCCGCCGCCTCGTGTGGCCGCCGCGCGACGCCGCCCGCGCCGTGAAGGCCGCCTGACGGTGCCGCGCGGCGGGCTCGACTACATCCTGCGCCGCCGGTCCTGGTGAGCGCACCTCGCGTGGCGAGGTTCGGCCACCCGCGACCACCTCGGCGCAGCGACGTCCGCCGGCGCCGCGGGTGCGCACGCCGGTTGCGAGGGACCCGGACTCACGGGATACCCGCCCCAGCGCGCGCGAGATACCGATCGTCCACGGGGCGCGCCGATTGCAGCCCCGCCGTACCGGGGTGACCCATGAACGCGCTCGTGCTCGCACTCGTCGCCGCCGCGCCCGCCACGATGCTCGTGCCGCCGCCGCCCGGCGAGCTGCGCGGGCAGGTCCTCCAGGCGAGCGGCGGGCCGGTGCAGCGCTTCACCGTGAACGGCGTCGCCTTCGAGGATGCCAAGGGCATGTTCCGGATCCTCACGCCGCCCGACGGCGAGTTCCGCGTCGTCGTGCGCGCCGACGGGTTCGCGCCGAACGTGTTCCACGTGCAGGGCGCCTCCGGGAAGAAGCTGTGGATCCCGGAGATCAAGCTCGGCGACGGCGAGCACATCCTCGGCGAGGTCGTCGACGCGGAGAGCGGCGAGCCCGTCCCTCTCGCGCGTGCGACGCTCGCGGATCCGGCGAAGCTCGAGCGGCTGCGCTTCATCCGGCCCGAGCGCGTGTCGGGGCTCGGCGTGTCGGGGAACGGCGGCTGGTTCGAGCTCCGCCGCGCGCCCCGCGGGCTCCTCGTCCTCGTGGTGCAGCACCCCGACTACCTGCCGGAGTTCGTGCCGGTGAACACGCGCGCGCCGCTCCCCGCCGTGCGCCTGCACCGCGGCGGCGCCGTGAACGGCAGCGTCCGCGACGCCTCGGGCGCGCCGCTCCCCGGCGTGCGCGTGGTGGCGCTCTCCGAGGACGCGGGCGACGCGGCGGAGACGAACGCCGACGTCCTAGGCCGCTTCGAGCTGGCGAAGCTCCGGCCCGGGCGGTACCGCATGGTCGCCGTCTCGCAGGGGAAGGCGATCGAGGGCGGCCAGGTGGAGATCGCGGACGGCCGCGTCGCGAGCATCGGCATCGACGCGAAGCGGAACCTGAAGCGGATGGAGCTCCCGACGATCGAGCTCGGGCTGCGCGACGCGAAGGCGAAGATGAAGTTCGTGCAGCTCCCGGAGATGGAGCTCGGGGACGCGGCGGCATCCGCGTCGCCTGCCAAGGTCGCCTCGGTGAACTGACGCTTCAGCCGGCGCGCCGCCCCACCGCCGCGATCTCGACCACGTCGGCGGGATCCGCGTTCGGCGCGTCCGGCTCGCCGCGCGGCGGGCGCGCGGGCGGCTCGCCGTCCGTGCACCGCCGCTCGTCGGCCTCGAGCCGCGCGAACCAGCGCGCGGCGGTCGCCTTCACGTTCGCCCACCGCACGTCGTCCTGCGAGGGCATGGGAATGCCCGCGGCGGCCGGGGGGCTGGGCCTCGCGTCCAGCACGCGCGCTCCGGCGCCGCGCGCGAACACCTCGCCGTAGAGCGAGGAGTGCGTGCGCTGGCAGAACGGGCACTGGTAGTACCGGATCGGGCTGCCCGGAGCCGACCACGAGGTCATGACGACGCGGCAGTGTGTGCACTCGACGCACGTTTCCATCGATTTCCCCAGATATCACCGGCGATCGATCCGTCAAGAAATGCTGCTGCTTCGAGCGGATGCCTGACGTGCGACAATCCGCGCGGGCGGGTCATCCGGGTATCCTCGGCGCTCGTTACGGGAGAGACCTCGCGCATGGAAACGATCCGCGTCGACACGAACGGGCTCCGGTGCCCCCAGCCGGTCCTGATGCTCGCGCACCACGTGCGCGGCAAGCCGATGGGGACGCTCATCGAGGTCTCCGGCGACTGCCCGACGTTCGAGAAGGACGTTCGCGCCTGGGCCGAGCGCGAGAGGAAGACCGTGCTCGCGGTGCTCGGCGTGCCGCCGCGGCTGACGATCCAGGTGCGGGTCTAGACCGCCGGCTGCGGCTTCTCCGAGGCCCGGAGCGTCCCGCGAGGCTATGCTGTCGTCATGCCCGCGGTCGTGAACCTCGACGGGACCGTCGTCCCTCCCTCGGCCGCCCGCGTGTCGGTCTTCGATCGCGGGTTCCTCTACGGCGACAGCATCTACGAGGTGATCCGCACGTACGGCGGCCGCCCGTTCGAGGTCGAGGCGCACCTCGTCCGGCTCCGTCGCTCCGGCGAGCGCATCGGGCTCGAGCCGAAGTGGGACCGCGACCGCACCGCGAGGGAGATCGAGCGCACGCTCGAGGCCTCGCGCGGCGGCGACGAGCCGGACCCCGCGGCGGCTCCGTGGAACGTGGGCGAGCGGTACCTGCGCGTCGTGATGACCCGCGGCGCGGGGATCATCGGGCTCGACCCGGCCCTCGCCGTCGATCCCGTCGCGCTCGTCATCGCGCAGCCGCTGCCCGCGCCACCCCTGAGGGCGTACGTCGACGGCGTCGCGGCCGCGATCGTCGGGCTGCGGCGCGCCTCGCCGCTCGCGATCGACCCGATGGCGAAGACCGGCTCGCACCTGCCGAACGTGCTCGCGATCCGCGAGGCGCGCGCGGCCGGGGCCTACGAGGCGTTCCTCCTCGACGACGACGGCTTCGTCACCGAGGGGGCATCGTCGAACGTGTTCGCGGTGCGCGGCGGAAAGGTCGTCACCCCACCGCTCGCGGCCGGCATCCTGGAGGGCGTGACCCGCGGCGTCGTGCTGCGGCTCGCACGGCGCGCCGGGATCTCCGCCGAGGAGACGCCGCTCCGCGCAGAGGACCTCGAGGGTGCGGACGAGGTCTTCCTCACCTCGACGATCCGCGAGATCGTGCCCATCGTTCGCCTCGGATCGCGGCAGGTGGGTTCGGGTCGCCCCGGGCCGGTGACGACGCGGCTGCACCAGGCCTTCCGGAAGCTCGCGAGCGCCGCTGTGGGCGGCGCTGCGCCGGAGTAAGCAAGCGCGAGCCGCGACCGTGCGGCCGACTTGGACCGCCGCGGGAAAGGGTATCCTCGATCTCGCGCATGGGTGCCCTCCGCGTCGTCGCGCTGCTCGCCGCCGTCGCGTCCGCAGCGCTGACGTCGCCCTCCGCAGCCGACCCGCAGGTCGAGGCCGCCATCCGCGCGCTCCGCAGGGACTCGTCCCTGAAGGTCCGCACGCAGGCCGCGATCGTGCTCGGCCAGCGCAGCGCCGCCGAGGCCGTGCAGGCGCTGCGCGAGGCGGTATCCGAGGACGGCGCGGCCGCGGTCCGCATCGCGGCGGTGACCGCGCTCGGCAAGATCGGCGACCGGCGCGCACGGTCCACGCTGCGCCACGCGAGCGCCGCCGATCCGGACGGCGCGGTGCGGAGCGCTGCCGCCCGGGTGCTGGCGGGGTTCGG
>DASSQM010000003.1:0-10180 GCA_035702465.1 Anaeromyxobacter sp.
AAATGAACGACCTCGTCGAGCCACGCTGCCCAGCGTGCCCGTTTGCGCCGGCGCGACCGTGACATCGGCAAGCGCAGTGCCGCCGTCAGGCGGCACGAGCTTGCTGCGGGGCGGAGAGCGCCGGCGCCTGTGCTGACCCCGACCTCGACCGCGACCGCGACCTCGACCTCGACCTCGACCGCGACCCGACCTCGACCCCGACCGCCTACTGCGCCAGCCGCACCGGATCGGCGGCGTTCTTGTGCCCCGACCACCGCTTGAACAGCTCGTGCTCGATGCCGACCTGGTCGAGCGCCTTGCCGATGGTCTGGTGGATGACGTCCATCAGCGTCTCGGGCTGGTGGTAGAACGCCGGCATGGGCGGGAGGATCACGGCGCCGAGGTCCGCCGCCTTCGTCATGAGCTCGAGGTGACCCTTGTGGAGCGGCGTCTCGCGCACCATGAGGACGAGCTTGCGGCCCTCCTTCAGCGTCACGTCCGCGGCGCGCACCACGAGGTTGTAGGTGAAGGAGTTCGCGATCGCGGACAGCGTCTTCACCGTACAGGGCGCCACGATCATCCCGCGCGTGCGGAACGAGCCGCTCGCCGGGGCCGCGCCCACGTCCTTGTTCGAGTGCACCACCGTGGCGAGCGCCTTCACCTCGGAGACGGCGTACTTCGTCTCGAGCGCGATGTTGGTGACGGCGGCCTCGGAGAGGATGAGGTGCGTCTCGACCCCGAGCTCCTTGAGGACGCGGAGCATCTCGACGCCGTAGACGACGCCGGTGGCGCCGGTGATGGCGACGACGAGGGGATGGCTCATGGGGTGTTCCTTTCCTCGCCCGCGCGCGGGCGGCGTAGGGCTATGCGCGGCCCATCTTCCGGTCGTCGCCGCCGGGGGACGCCACGCGCACCGACGGCGCCTCGACGGACTCCAGCACCTGGAACCCCGCCCGCTCGAGCGCGCCCGACACGGCGCGCACGTCGGGCGCGTGGAACCGGATCACGACGCGCTGGTCGGGCATGCCGCGCTCGCCGCGCGCGCCGTTCTTCCCCTGCGGGTAGACGGCCTGGAGCACCGCGCCGGCGCTCTCGGCGACGTCCACGATGCCGCGCAGGACACCGGTCTGGAGGCGCAGCGGCCCGACGGTGATCCCGCTCTGCGCCGCCCAGGCGCCGAGCAGCCACGTGCAGAGCGAGAAGATCTCGTTCGCCGAGATGATGCCGACGAGGCGACCTTCCTCGAGCACCGGGAACTGCGAGACGCCGAGCTGGCGCCCCTTCATCACGCAGTGCTCGATGGTGTCCGACGCGTCGATGGTGCCGGGGTTGCGCACCATGATGTCCTTCACCTTGAGGCGCGTCTCGAAGTAGGCGAGCTCGTCCGCATCCTGCGTGCGCGTCACGAAGTGCGAGGCGCGCAGGCAGTGCGCGGGCGTGAGGAGCCCGCGCAGGCGGCCGCCGTCCACGACGGGGAGCCCCACGAGCTTGTGCTCGGTGAGGAGCCGCTTCGCCTCGGAGACGAGCGTGTCGCTCGGCACCGTCATCGGATTCGGGCGCATCCAGTCGCGGACGAGCATGATCTCCTCCTCAGCCCCGGGCAGCCGCGCGCTTCGGGACCGTGCCGAGCAGCGCCACGAGCTCGTCGACGGCGACGCGCGCGAACTCCCGCGTGTACAGGTGGAGCGGGACCTTCTTCACGCGCCGCGGATCGGCGAGCCGCTCCTCGAGCCGCGCCACGAAGGCGGCGTCGGCGGCGGGGTCGTACATGGCCCGCCCCTCGCGGTCGAGCGACGACCAGCCCTGGAGCGGCACGAGGAACGTCCACGGCCCCTTGGCGCGGTTGAGCCGCTCCGCGATGACGTCCGCCGCCTGCCGGAGCTCGTCCGCGGTGGTGCGCACCTGCACCCGCAGCGCGTCCTGCACGTACTGCTTCCGGTCCTTCGTGCGCTCCAGCATGTCGGGCTTGCCGCCGTACGACAGGATGTCGAGCCCGCACGGCGCCAGCACGAACGGCACGCCCTTCTCGACGGCGGCGAGGAGCCGGTCGGGGCCCGGGTCGCGGTTCCCCTTGAACAGGTGCTCCATCACGCCGCCGATGCAGACGTCGAGGACGGCGTGGAAGGCGCCGTCCCGGATCATCTCCTCCATGGCGCGGTCGCCCTTGCCCTGCGCGTGGCACACGATGGGCGTGAGCCCGGCCTGCTCGAGCATCTCGACCGCCGCCTGCACCGCCATCTCGCCGAAGCCGAACGACGACACCGCGACGCACGGGCTCTCGAAGCGGATGTCCGGGCCCTGCGTCATCTCGACCATCCCGCAGATGGCGCCCACCGCGTTCACGATCTGCGCGCGGAGGAGCGGGTTCATCTTCACGATGTCGAGCACCGTGTGGTGCATGGTGATGTCGCGCGTGCCGACGTACTTGTCGATGTACGCGGGGTGCGCGGCCATCGGCGACGCCATCAGCTTCGGCATGCCGAACGGCAGCCGCCTCATGATGGAGGTCGCGACGAGCGACGCCGTGGCGCCGCCGATGCCGAGGATCCCGTGCACGCGTCCCTCGCGCACGAGGTCCTCGACGATGGCGGCGGCGCCGGCGATCTGGTTGTTCGTGGCCGTGTCGCGGTCCGAGCGGTACTTCTCGCGCACCACCTCGATGGGGAGGCCGCCGCGCCGCGCGACCTCCTCGGTGCGGATGTCGCCGGGGAACGGCGGGGGCTCCTCCATGCTGAAGTCGAGGAGGATGGCCTCGAGCCCGCGGCTGCGGATGAGGTCCTTCACGAAGACGATGTCCTCGCCGCGCGTGTCGAGGTTGCACACGATCACGACGCCCTTCTTCTTCGAGACCGCTCGCACGTCCCCGGCCATGTCGGACCCCGCTCCCGTTCCGCGCTATTTCGCCGGCTTCTTCTGGGCGGGCCGGGTGAGCCGGTCGATCATCTCGGCGACGGGGCTCGCGCCCGGGAACCCGTAGTCGTTCCAGCGGCCCGACACCTTCTGGAGGACCTCGCGGTCCATCCAGATCTCGCTCGGCTTGTTCTTCCACTCGAACGGCGTGCACGCGTCCATCTGGATGCGGCTCACGATCTCGCGCGCCTCGATGGGGAGGCCCGGGTCGAGCGGCGTGGAGCGACCCCGGTGGATGATCTGCACGGAGCGCGCCGGATCGAAGCGCGTGGAGAGCGCCCACATCACGCGATCCCAGTCGTCGGCCGCGATGTCGTGGTCGACGGTGATGACGCCCTTGAGCCCGTAGTGCCCCGTCGTCGACGCGCACACCGCGTCGGCCACGTGGTTCGAGTGGCCCGGGTACATCTGCTTCACCGAGACGATCGCCCAGAACCGGCCGCACGCCTCCGGCGGGATGTACACGCTCTGGATGCCCGGGACCTTCATGGTCTCGAGGTCGTACCAGAGCGTCGCCGTCCGGTTCAGCGACTGGATCATGTGGATGTCGTTGATGGGCTTGCCGACCGTGGTGGACCAGAAGATCGGGTTGTTCCGGAACATGAGCCGCTTCACGCGCAGCACGGGCTTCGGGTAGTCCTTGCCCTTGTTGCCGGAGTAGTAGCCCGTGTACTCGCCGAACGGACCCTCGTCCATGAGCTCGTTCGGATCGATGAAGCCCTCGGCGATGATCTCGGCGTTGGCGGGCAGGGTGAGGCCGGTGAGGTCGGACTTGAACACCGGCACGGGCGAGCTGCGGAGCGAGCCGGCGATGTCGTACTCGTCGGTCTGCGCCGAGACGAGCGTCGACGAGGCGAGGAACAGCACGGGGTCCGTGCCCACCACCGCCGCGGCGGGCATGAGCTCGCCGCGCTCCTGGTACTTCTTCATGTGCATGTCGCCGTGCTTGCCCTTGATGATCTGCGAGCCGAGCAGGGCCTTCCCGAGGAGCTGCGAGCGGTAGGTGCCGCAGTTCGTCCAGCCCGTGTCCGGGTCGCGCGTGACGAGGAAGCCCGCCGTGACGAAGAAGCGGCCGCCGTCGTCCGGGTAGAACCACGGCACCGGGAACTTCTCGAGGTCGATGTCACCGCCGGTGAGGACGTTCTCCATCACCGGGGGCCGGTCCACGATGCGGGGCTTCACGAGCTCCTTCGTGGTGAGCTGCATCCACCTCCGGGCGAGCTGGACCATGGTGAGCGACGGGTCCTGCCCGAGCGCGATCGCGAGCCGCGCCGGCGTCGTGAACGCGCTCGTGAAGACGGGGATCTTGTAGCCCTTCACGTTCTCGTACAGGAGCGCCGGGCCCTTCGCCTCCTCGTTCACCTTCGAGACGTGGCAGAGCTCCCACTTCCAGTCGACCTCGGTCTTCACCCGGTGCAGCATTCCGGCGCGGTCGCAGGCGGCGATGAAGCCGCGCAGATCGTCGACGTGCATGGATTCCTCGCGGGGCGGGCTCATTCTGGGTCCTCTCCGGTTCGTCCTACGGGGTCGTGCTTCCGTGGGTGAGACTGTCAGTTGACGCGCTGGCCCTGCAACACCGCGGCCAGGATGTAGTCCATGGCGCTCTTGGGGGCGCCGTCGCCCGCCGTGGAGGCGCTCGCCTTCGCGCTCCACACCGTCTCCGGCCGCGCCTGCAGGATGAAGATGTTCCCGCCCGCGGGGAGCCGCTTGTCGAGCGCCCACTCCACGTCCATGGGGCGGCCGTAGTGCTTCTCGATCTGCTTGCCCATCCAGGCGAGCTCGGTGATCTCGTCGTCGATGAGCGACTGCACCGTCTGGCGCTCGGGCGGGACGTCCTGCACGAACGTCCTCTGCGCCTTCGAGTCGAGGATGTGGGCGACCTCCTTCTTCTGGATGGAGCGCTCCACGATCTCGAGGGAGACCTTGTTCACCACGAAGTGATCGGGCGTCACCTCGCCCGAGACCACCGACTCGCCGAACCCGAAGTTCGAGTCGATGACGATGCTCGAGCGATCCCCGTTCGACGGGTTGAGCGTGAACATCACGCCCGCGCAGTAGGCGTGCGCCATCTTCTGCACGCCGACGGCGATGGCGACGTCCTCGTGCCGGAAGCCGTTCTTCGCGCGGTAGGCCATGGCGCGGCCGGTGAACAAGCTCGAGACGCAGCGCTTCGCGCGGGCGAGGAGGTCGTCGACGCCGCGGATCCAGAGGAACGTGTCCTGCTGCCCGGCGAAGCTCGCCCCCGGCAGGTCCTCGGCGGTGGCGCTGGAGCGGACGGCCACGGGCGTCGCCGGCAGGCAGCACTGGACCGAGAGCTTGCGGTAGTGCTCGGCGAGCTCGTCCTCCATCTCGGCGGGGAACTCCGCTTCCTCGATGCGCCTGCGGATCTCCTTGCTCGCGGCCTCGAGCGCCTCCAGGTCGCGTGGGTCGGCGCCCTCGGCGAGGGCGCCGACCTCACGCTCCAGCCCGCCCTCGCGCATGAAGCGGCGGTACGCGTGTGTCGTGAGCGCGAACCCGGGGGGAACCCGGACGCCGGCGTGGATCAGCTCGCCGAGCGACGCGCACTTTCCGCCCACGATCGGCAGGGCGTCGGTGCGGCAGTCCTGGAACCAGACCACGAGCGGCTGTGCGGTGCCCATGGCTCCTCCCGGGTTCGCGAGGGGTCGACCCCCTAGATGACGGTGATCTCGCCGGTGGTGCCGTTCACGCGGATGCGCTGGCCGGTCTTCACGATCTTCGTGGCGTGGCCGGTGCCCACCACGGCCGGCATCCCGTACTCGCGGCAGACGATGGCGGCGTGCGACATCACCCCGCCGACGTCCGTGACGCAGGCCTTGATCTTGATGAACGCGGGCGCCCAGGAAGGCGAGGTGGTCGGCGCGACCAGGATCTCGCCGTCCTGCAGCGTGGCGATCTCGTCGGCGGTGCGGCACACGCGGGCCTTGCCCTCGACCGTGCCGGGGCTGCCGGCGAAGCCCTTGAACGCCTTCACCGACGCGAGGTCCTTGACCTCGGCGAGCTTGCCCCACTCGGCGAGCGAGTCGTTCGTCACGCCCCACAGCACGACGGTGAACGGCTCCTGGATCACCTCGGGCGCCGGGCCGACCGCCGGCACCGGCCGCCACGCCTTGAACTTCTCCATGACGCCCCTGCGCCACTCGATCTCGGGCGGCAGGGTCTTCGCGCCGCGCGGCTTCACGTTCGTCGCCCAGGCGGTGACGACGTCCCAGAGCGCGTCCTTGATCTCGCCGCGCTTGAGGAGCCACACGTCCTCGACGTCCTTGAGGAGGCCGTGCTCCTTCATGATGGCGCCGACCTCGCGGACCTTGTTCCAGAACACCGAGTGGAACCAGTGCTCCACGTAGAAGAGGTGGTTCTCGACGTACGGGAACACCGTGCGCGCGGTGGCGAGGAGCTGGTCGAAGCCGGCGCGGTCCTCCGCGTTCGCGATGAGCGCGCGGTACTCGGAGGTGATGCGGTCGCGCTCGGCGCGCACCTTCTCGATGGGCCGCTCGAGCGAGTCGCCGGCGCGGACCTTCTCCGCGTACATCGCGACCATGCCGAGCGGGATGTCGAGGTTGTCGTTCCAGGAGCGGTCGTGGTGGTACCAGCCCGTGCCGGTCGACACGTTGAACCAGGGCTGGCGCGCCGCCTGGAAGGCGGCGAGGAACTCGCGCCCGTTCGCCGTCCGCTCGAGCGTGGCGCGCGCGTCGTTCCACTTCGCGGCCTTGAGCTGGCGGTCCACGTCGAGCTTCACGGCCTTCTTGGCGAGCTCGCGCAGCTTCTGGTCCGGCTCGTACATGATGACGCCGTCGATGCCGGCGATCATCTGCGTCACGCGCTGGGTGGGGATGTCCGGGAAGATCTTCTTGCAGTGCCCGAGGAACGTGACGTACGCCGCGTACCCCAGGTTCAGGAACTCGAAGTGGTACTGCCAGCAGCGGATGCCGAGGTCGATGAGCTGGTCGTACGCGCGGAGCAGGTGGTAGCCCTTCGACTCGCCGAGCGCCTCCTTCACCACCTTGATGTCCTCGACGGCGGGCAGGGTCGGGATCTCGAGCTTCTCGAGCTCGTCGATCGTGACCTGCATCTTCTTCGTCCACTTCGCCTCGAGCTCGTTCCAGTTCTGGTAGTAGTAGCCGGCGCGCTCCAGGAACCCCTTCACGCGCTCGCCGATCTCCTTCGGATCCTTCACCGGCACCGGCGCGATGTAGACGTAGCCGTTCACCATGCGGTGATCGACGCCGTACACCGGCGGCACGGAGAAGATGCGGGTGTTGTACTGGGAGAGGCCGAGGTACCAGGCCTCGTCCCAGATCGTGTCGAACGGGTAGAGCGGCTCGGGATAGTGCAGGCCGTCGTAGAACCAGAACGTCTCGTCCTCGTACTGCTTGCGCTCGGGGTCGTCGGTGACGAACTGGTACTGGTAGGGGTACATCCGCTCCCATCCCTCGGTGCCGGGGAGCGTCCTGAAGTCGTGCGGGTTCGGGAACTTCACGGCATCCTCCTGCGCGTGGCGGAGCGGGTCTCCGCGGGCGTCGCTCGGGGATCCATT
The DNA here is from genome assembly GCA_035702465.1 of Anaeromyxobacter sp. Lineage (GTDB taxonomy): Bacteria > Myxococcota > Myxococcia > Myxococcales > Anaeromyxobacteraceae > Anaeromyxobacter. The sequence goes on from DASSQM010000003.1 coordinate 7,445, forward strand.
CGCATCGGGCGTGCCACGGCCGCGATCCGCGCACGGGCCGCGCCTTCCTGCGATGAGGCAGTGGCGAGCTCCCGGAGGAGGTTCACCACCTCGTCAACGTTTTCCTGGCGGCATCACCTCGATTTGATCATTTGGTCACGACGCAGGGCGGCGCGGCGGTGCGGGCGGCCTCGACGCCGGGCGCGGGCGGTGGCGCGGCCGGTGCAGGGAGGAGCCGGAGATCGCCCTCGCGAGCGGAAAGGATCGGGAGCGCCATGGAGCAGGAGCGCCTCGTGCTCGTCGACGAGGAGGACCGCGAGGTGGGGATCGCGGGCAAGCTCGCGGCGCACGAGGGGGGCCTGCTCCACCGCGCGTTCTCGATCTTCGTGGTGAACGGCGCGGGCGAGCTCCTGCTCCAGCGCCGCGCGACGTCGAAGTACCACTGCGGCGGCCTGTGGTCGAACACGTGCTGCGGCCACCCGCGCCCGCGCGAGCCGCTCGTCGCGGCGGCGCGCCGGCGGCTGCGCGAGGAGATGGGCTTCGACTGCGCCCTCACCCACGCCTCGACGGTCCGCTACCGGCTGGCGCTCGACGGCGGGCTCGTCGAGAACGAGCTCGACCACGTCTTCGTGGGGCGCTGGGACGGCGCACCTTCGCCCGATCCGCGGGAGGCGGACGCGTGGCGCTGGATCGGGCGCGAGGCGCTGGCGGCGTGGACGGCGGAGGCGCCGGGGGAGCTCACCCCGTGGTTCCGCCTCATCGTCGGTGCGCTCGGCGGCTCGATCTGGTCGCCGGGCGCGGCGGATCCGTTCAGAGCAGCTGCCGGCGCTTCCCGAACCCCGCCGAGTTGTCGATGAAGTGGAGCCGCGCGGGCGCGAGCTCGTACCAGCGCACCCGCGCGAGCGCCGTCGCGATCGCGAGCGGCGCCTTGCCGAGGTCCGCGACGACGGGGAACTTCGCGGCGTAGAGGCGCCGCACCCGCTCGACGTCCGCGTCGGGGACGAGCCCGGCGCGCCCCTCGAGCTGGATGCCGCGGATCTCGGGCCAGTCGCGGTAGTCCTCGTGCACGGCGCCCGCCACGCGCGGATCGGCGGCGAGGTTCTCGGCGTGCCGGCTGCGCGGCGAGGAGAGGAAGTACAGCCGGAGCCCCTCGTTCACGTAGAAGACCCCCGCGGCCCACGGGCCGGCGGGGCCCGCGGTCGCGAGGGTGAGCACGTTGTGGCGCGCCAGGTAGTCGAGCACCGCGGCGCGGAGGCCTTCGTCCACGGCCAGGAGTCTAGGCGAGGACGCGCTGCTGCGGCTTGGCCGCGGCGGGGGGCACGGGAGCCGCCGCCTGCGGCGCGGGCGCCTCTCCGCAGGGCTGCGGGCAGGCGTGGGCGCGCGGCGCGGGAACCGCTGGGGCGGCCTGCGCGGCCGGCCCCGCGTCCACCTCGGCTTCTTCCTGGAGCCGCTTCAGCCGGTACGCGAGCTTCGGCCGGGTGATGCCGAGCATGCGCGCCGCCGAGGAGAGGTTGCCGTGCGCCTTGTCCACGGCCGACTCGAGCAGCATCGACTCGATGGCGTCGAGCGACACCGCGCCGGAGAGCACCGCGTCGCAGAGCCGGCGCAGGGAGGCCTGGTCCGTGAGGTCGAGCTCGCCGTTGCGGTCGAGCCCGATCTCCTTCGCCTCCGCGTCGTCCTGGCAGGTGAAGACGTGCTCGATCTCCACGCGCCCGCCCTGCGGCGCGAGGATGACGCCGCGCTCGATCATGTTCTGCAGCTCGCGGATGTTGCCCGGCCACGGGTAGTCGAGGAGCGCCCGCTTCGCCTTGTCGGAGAAGCCGAGGAGCTTCTTCTCGTGGAGCGCGGAGAACTTCGCGAGGAAGCGCTTCGCGAGCGGCGGGATGTCCTCCTTGCGGTCCCGGAGCGGCGGGATGAACACCTGGTAGGCGTTGAGCCGGTAGTACAGGTCCGAGCGGAAGCGCCCTTCCTTCACCCGCTGCGCGAGGTTCGCATTCGTGGCGGCGACGAGCCGCACGTCGACCTTGCGGTTCCGGTGATCGCCGAGGCGCTCGACCTCGCCCTCCTGGAGGACGCGCAGGAGCTTGGCCTGCGCGGGCAGCGGGAGATCGCCCACCTCGTCGAGGAAGAGCGTGCCGCCGTGCGCGCGCTCGAAGCGGCCGGGCCGCGACACCGACGCGCCGGTGTACGCGCCCTTCTCCACGCCGAACAGCTCGGACTCGACGAGCTCCTGCGGGATCGCCGCGCAGTTCACAGCGACGAACGGCTCCTGCGCGCGCGGGCTCGTCGCGTGCAGGTAGCGCGCGAACATCTCCTTGCCCACGCCGGTCTCGCCGAGGAGGAGCACCGAGATCTGCGTCGTCGCCGCCTTGCGCAGGAGGCCGTAGGCGGCGCGGAACGCCGGCGAGTCGCCCACCATCTCCTCGGGCAGGCTCTCGGCCTCCACGATGGTCGAGCGCAGCTGCGCGAGCTGGCTCTGCAGGTCGAAGAGCTCGTCCGCGATGTTCTCCGGGTGGAACCAGCGCATCTGCTCCGCCGCGTCGGGCCACTCCTCGAGCGGCTTGCCGACGATGCGGCAGGCCTTCGCGCCGGCGCCCACGCACTCCACCTCCTTGTAGAGGATGGGCCGCCCCATGAACGCGGACGCGTATCCGCACGCGTAGCCGATCTGCGTCCAGCACACCGGCTCGGTGTGGATGCCGAGATCGCGCTTGTGCCAGGTGCCCTCCCAGGAGTTCTCCCAGAGGAGCTCCGCCT
>DASSQM010000004.1:0-6189 GCA_035702465.1 Anaeromyxobacter sp.
GACGCGAAGGCGACGGTGGGCCTCGCGGCGTCGCTCCTCGCGCTGCTCCACGACGCGCAGGAGGCGGTGACGCACGTCGCCGTCGCCTTCGACAACCCCATCCGCTCGTTCCGGAACGATCTCTGGGCCGGGTACAAGAGCGACGACGGCGTGCCGCCCGAGCTCCGCTCGCAGTTCGACGCCGCCGAGGAGGCGGTCCGCGCGCTCGGCGTGACCGTCTGGTCGATGCGGGAGTTCGAGGCCGACGACGCCCTCGCCACCGCCGCAACGCGCTTCCGCGAGCACGTGGAGCAGGTGCGGATCCTCACGCCGGACAAGGACCTCGGCCAGGTGCTCGCCGGACGCCGCGTCGTGCAGGTGGACCGCATCCGCAAGCGCGAGATCGACGAGGCGGCGCTGCTCGCCCGCCGCGGGATCGGCCCCGGGAGCGTCCCCGACTGGCTCGCGCTCGTGGGCGACGACGCCGACGGGATCCCGGGGCTGCCGGGGTTCGGAGAGAAGACCGCGTCCGCGCTCCTCGCGCGCCACGCGCGCCTCGAGGACATCCCGGCGGATCCGGCGCGGTGGCCGCCCGGCATCCGCGGCGCCGCGCAGCTCGCGGCCGACCTCGGCTACGCGCGCGACGCCGCGCTCCTCTTCCGCCGCCGCGCGACGCTCCGGCTCGACGTCCCGCTGCCGGAGTCGCTCGAGGACCTCCGCTGGCGCGGCGTGCCGCGCGCGCGCTTCGAGGCGTGGCGCGCGAGCGTCGGCGCCGGCGCGCTCCTCGGTCCCGCGGAGGGGCGCTCGACGCGCTGGGCGGCGTAGGCAGGCCGGGGCAGACGCCTCGCGCTCCGCGGAGCTACGCGGTGCGCGAGATCACGAACTGGGCGAGGCGCACGTCGCTGCTCGACACGTGCTCCATCAGCCAGCGGCCGAGCCAGCTGGCCACGCGCATCGGCTCGAGGCCGGGCCGGCGGCGGCGCGCGTGCTCCACGGTCAGCGCCTCGAGGTCGCGGAGGAACTTGTCGTGCTGCGCCTTGTGCTCGCGGTAGGCGGGATAGCCGGACTCGCGCATCCGGCTCTCCTCCTCGCCGAAGTGCATCACCGCGTAGCGACGGAGGTACGAGAGCAGCACCGCCACGTCCTGGCGCGAGCGCGTCTCGAGCCCGGTCAGGAACGCGTCGGCGCGACGAAACAGCTCCTTGTGCTGGGCGTCGATCTCCTCGACACCGACGGACAGCGAAGGCGTCCACGCGATCATGCGCACCCCTCCCGAGGGTTCCCGAGCACGCTCGTCAGCGATCGGCCGGAGCGCAATGCCCCGGCGGGCACGGACGAGCGTTTCTCCGGGCTCGCGCTTGATCGGTCGCAACCAGGCCGTCGCGCGTGTCACGCGAGCGCGGGACGTACGGGGGCAGACGGTTCACGGACGCCGGTGCAGCGCCCGGTACCGCCGGACGAGCGCGCTCGTCGAGGCGTCGTGCCGGAGCGGCGGCTCCGCCGCGCTCTCCAGCTCCGGGAGGATGCGCTGGGCGAGGACCTTGCCGAGCTCGACGCCCCATTGATCGAAGGAGTCGACGTCCCAGATGACACCCTGCGTGAACACCACGTGCTCGTACAGCGCCACCAGGCTCCCCAGCGACGCCGGCCCGAGCCGCTCCGCCAGGATGAAGCTCGTCGGCCGGTTCCCCTCGAACACGCGGTGCGGGACGAGCGCGGGCGGCGTGCCCTCCGCCTCGACCTCCGCGCGCGTCCTCCCGAAGGCGAGTGCCTCGGCCTGGGCGAAGGCGTTCGCGAGGAGGATGTCGTGGTGGCGGCCGAGCGGGTTCAGGGGGCGCGCGAACGCGATGAGGTCGCACGGCACGAGGCGCGTGCCCTGGTGGATGAGCTGGTAGAAGGAGTGTTGCCCGTTCGTCCCCGGCTCGCCCCAGTAGATGGCCCCCGTGGCCCAGTCGACGGGGCGCCCGTCGAGCGTCACCGACTTGCCGTTGCTCTCCATGGTGAGCTGCTGGAGATACGCCGGGAAGCGCTTCAGGTATTGCTCGTAGGGCAGCACCGCCACGGTCTCGGCGCCGAAGAAGTCCGCGTACCAGACGCCGAGGAGGCCGAGCAGCACGGGCAGGTTCCGCGCCAGCGGCGCCGTCCGGAAGTGCTCGTCCATCTCGTGGAAGCCGGCCAGCATCTCCCGGAACCGCTCGGCGCCGACGGCGATCATGGTGGAGAGCCCGATGGCCGAGTCCATCGAGTACCGGCCGCCCACCCAGTCCCAGAACCCGAACATGTTGGCGGTGTCGATCCCGAACTCCGCCACCTTGGCGGCGTTCGTCGAGACCGCCACGAAGTGCCGGGCGACCGCCTTCGGATCTCCGCCCAGCCCGCGGAGCAGCCACGCCTTCGCGCTCTCCGCGTTCGTCATCGTCTCGAGCGTGGTGAAGGTCTTGGACGAGACGATGAAGAGCGTCTCCGCGGCGTCGAGGTCCCTCGTCGCCTCGACGAGATCGGTGCCGTCGACGTTCGAGACGAACCGCAACGTCAGGTCGCGCTCGCCGTACCAGCGGAGCGCCTCGTACGCCATCACCGGTCCGAGGTCCGATCCGCCGATGCCGATGTTGACGACGTTGCGGATGCGCTTCCCGGTGTGGCCCTTCCAGGCGCCACTCCGGACGCGCCCCGCGAAATCGGCCATCGCGTCGAGGACGGCGTGCACCTCGGGGACGACGTCCTTGCCGTCCACCTCGATGCGCGTCCCCTTCGGCGCGCGCAGGGCGACGTGGAGCACGGCGCGCCCCTCGGTCGGGTTCACCTTCTCGCCCCGGAACATCGCGTCGCGCCGCGCCTCGAGGCCGCGCTCCTCGGCGAGCGCGCCGAGGAGCCGCATCGTCTCGCCGGTGATCCGGTTCTTGGAGTAGTCGAGGAAGAGGCCGGCGCCCTCGGCGGAGAAGCGCTCGGCGCGCCCCGGATCACGGGCGAACAGCTCGCGCAGGTGGAGGCGCTCGATCTCCGCGTGGTGCGCGCGCAGCGCGCGCCAGGCCTGCGTCTCCGTCGGTCTCGGATTCGCCATGGCCGTTGGTATAGCGCGCGGTCAGCTCACCGTCTCCGCGCTGTAGCGCGCCACGAGGCCGGTGCGGACGGCGTGGCGGTAGACGCGCGCGAAGCCCCACCCGGCGAGCACGATCGACGCGGTGGCGAGGAGCGCCCCCCAGCCGAGCGAGCCCCACGACACGGGCGTGCCGGCCGCGAGCGCCCGCATCGCCTCGAAGACGTACGACGGCGCGAGCGCCCACGAGAAGGCCTGCATCCAGCGGGGCAGCGTCGAGATCGGGTAGAAGACGCCGACGAACGGCGAGAGCACCGCCGGGATGGGCCAGATGAGCCACTCGGCCGCCGGCCCGAGGCGCAACACGATGGCGCACCCCAGGATGCCGAGCGCGATGCCGAACAGGAACAGGATGAGCAGCGCCGGGACGATGGCGACGCCGTACCCGACGAACGACAGCCCGAACGCCGCCGTCGCGAGGACCACCATCACCGCGAGGCCGATCGCGCTCGTGAGCACCGCCGACAGGACGAGCCCCGCCACGTACTCGGCCGTCGTGATCGGCGCCGCGAACACGTTGAGGAAGTTCCGGGACCACACGTCCTCGAAGAACGCCATGGTCACGCCGTGCATCACCCGGGCGAAGAAGTCCCAGAGCAGGACGGCGCCGAGGAGGAGCGGCACGAAGTCGACGGCGGGCGAGGCGACGGCGTTCAGGTACCTCGTGATGAACCCCCAGAGCACGATGTCGATCGCGACCCAGGCGAAGAGCGGCAGGAAGCGCGCCGGGCTGCCGCGCAGGAGGAACCCCTGCCGCAGGACGATCGCCGCGACGCGCCGGGGCCGGAGCGCGATCACGCGTGCTCCAGCGCGAGAGGCTCGCGCGCGACCGCGATGAACAGGTCCTCGAGCGTCGCCCGCCCGTGCTCCCCCGGCAGCGTGCGCGGATCGCCCTCGAGCAGGATCCGGCCGTGGGACAGGAAGAGGACGCGGTCGCAGACCTCCTCGACCTCGCGCATGTTGTGCGAGGTCCAGAGGACGCCCTGGGCCTCGCGCTCCGCGACGCCCCGGATCCGGCCGCGCAGGTCGCGCGCGATGGCGGGATCGAGGGAGGCGGTCGGCTCGTCGAGCAGGAGGAGCCGCGGCCGGTTCAGCATCGCCTTCGCGAGCGAGACGCGCGTCTGCTCGCCCGACGAGAGCACGCCGGTCTTCGTGTCGCGGAACGCGCGGAGATCGAGCTCCGCGAGCAGCGCCTCGACGCGCGCCCCGACGTCCCGCACGCCGTAGAGGAGCCCGAACACGCGCAGGTTCTGCGAGACGGTCAGGTTGCCCGGGAGCGGCGCGTACACCGCGGCGAAGTTCGTGCGCTGCAGCGCCTCGCACCGGCGGCGCGCCAGGTCGAGGCCGTCGACGCGGATCGCCCCGGACGTCGGGGAGAGCACGCCGAGGATCATGTTGATGGTGGTGGTCTTGCCCGCGCCGTTCGGGCCGAGGAGTCCGACGATCTCGCCCGGCGCGACGTGGAACCGGATCCCGTCCACCGCCGCGATCGTGCCGTACGACTTGCGGAGGTCCTCGACGAGCAGGATGGGCGTGGGGGCGCCGGGGGTCCTGTCGAGCCGCCTCCCGCCCTCCGGGCTCCGCGCCGCCGCCGGGCCGCCGTCTCCCATGCGGTCCTCGGTGTAGCGCGCCCCGGGGATCGCGGCACGGGGTTTCCTCCTCCCGGCGCCCGGTCGTCGCCGCGAGAATGCGGCGGCGCGTGCTTAGCTTTCGGCCGATGGCGCTCGCCCCGCACTCCTTCGGGACTCGCAAGCACGCGGTCCGGGTCGAGAGCGCCGGCGAGGAGCGCTGGCGCGTCACCGTCGACGAGCAGCCCCTGTCGCCCACCTTCGAGTCCCAGCGCGAGGCGCGGCGCGCGGCCGCCGCCGAGGTGGCGCGGCTCGACGCGCTCGCGCTCGCCCTGCTCCGGCGCGTGCGCTCCAGGCTGACCCGCAAGTGCCCCTAGGCAGCGGGCTACTCGCCGTGTTCCGCAGCGGCGACCGGCCCCGCCTTCGCGGGCGCACGGCCCAGCAGCTCGCGGCAGGTGATGCACGTCACCGCGGCGGCGTGCTTCGTCGAGCTCGTCAGCCCCGGGAACCCGCAGAGCACGCGATGCTGCTCCGTGTCGTAGCTGTGAATGACGCGCTCACCTTTCCGATTCTCCATGAACCCTCCCTTGCCACCCCATCTCGTCGGCGAGCGGTTGGAGCTCGCGGCGAAGCTTGTTGCAGCCCCGGATCTCGAGCTGCCGCGCGCGCTCGCGCGAGAACCCGAAGTGCTTGCCGAGCTCGCGCAGCGTCTCCTTGCCATCGCCCATGAGCCGGACCGCCACGATGTGGCGCTCGCGCTCGTCGAGCCGGTCCATGGCATCCGCGACGCGCCGGGCGATGAGCGCCTCCTCCTCCGACCGCGCGAGCTGCTCGTCGTGCGGCTCGGCGCCGGAAGCGGTCGACTCGAGGTGCGTCGAGCTCCCGTCGCCGACGGGCGCGTCGAGCGAGAAGTCCCGCGCCTCGAGCCGCTGCTGCATCTCGACCACGTCCGACGGCTTCACCTTGAGATTCTTCGCCAGGAGGTCGATGTCGTTCCCCTCCTGGTCGGGCGCCGCGCCGGGCGAGAGCCGCGCGATCTCGCGGCGCGCCCGCGCGAGCGAGAAGAACAGCTTCCGCTGGGCTTGCGTCGTCCCGATCTTCACGAGGGACCAGGACTTCAGCACGTGTCCCTGGATGAACGCGCGGATCCACCACACCGCGTAGGAGATGAGCCGGATCTTCCTGTCGGGATCGAACTTCTGCACCGCCTTCATGAGCCCGATGTTTCCCTCCTGGATCAGGTCGGACACCGGGAGGCCATACGAGCGGTACTCGAAGGCGACCTTCCCGACGAAGCGCAGGTTGGCCTCGACGAGCCGGTGACCGGCGCGCGCGTCCCCGCGGTCGCGGAAGTCGTGCGCGAGGCGCCGCTCCTCCTCGACGGTGAGGAGCGCGACGCGGTTGATCTCCTTGAGGTACTGGTCGAGAGCGCTCGAAGGGGTCTTCGCCTTGCGATCCATGTTCCTCCGGGCGCGGGAAGCGGGTCCAACGCCCAAAGGTGCTCATCCCGTCGCGCCGGGGATCTGGCGGGCGGGGGGCGCGACC
>DASSQM010000005.1:0-4233 GCA_035702465.1 Anaeromyxobacter sp.
AGCAGCCCGACCGTGCGCGAGAGGAACAGCGGCAGCTCGATCGAGCGCGACGAGACGAGCAGCGCCGGGACCGCGACGAGGATCGCGGGCGTGCGGAACACCGAGGCGATCGCGGAGAGACCGCCGCCGCGCGTCCAAGCGGCCACGCCGACGCAGACCACGAACGACGTGAGGAGGATGACGATGAAGTAGATCGTCGCCGGCGCGAGCGCGGCGTCGCCGAGGCGGAACTGGATGAGCGCGAGGCCGAAGTTCCCCACGTTCCCGAACACGGAGAGCATCACCCACGCCGCGACGACCTTGCGCGGGCGGCGCAAGAGCCGCGCGAGCGCGAACGCGATCGCGCCGAACGCGAGGTGCGTGACGACCGCGTACGCCGCCATCCGGCCCGCGCTCGCGAGCGGCACGCGCGAGCGGCTGATGACGTCGAACGCGAACGCCGGCACGAACACGTAGTACGCGGCGCGCGACAGCGTCCTCGCGTCGAGCGCGAGCCGCGGCCCGAGCACCCAGCCCAGCGCCACGATCGCGAAGACCGGCGCGACGACGTCGAAGAAGACGGACAGCAGCTGGCCGCCCATGCGGGCGTGCACTCTAGCGGGTGCGGTGCCACGTCCGGGCCGGAAAATACGGCGGCGGCGGGGACCCGTCCGGGGGCGCGCCCCGCGACTCGAAGCGCGTCGCCCGCCCGGCCGGCCGGCCATACCTTCCTGGTGCCATGGCCCAGCCACGCTCCCTCTCCCGGAAGGTCCTCGTCGCGCTCGCCGCCATCGTCGGCGGCATCGCGGTCCTGCTCGTCGCCCTCGTGCTCGTCCTCCAGTCCGGCGTCGCCACCAAGCGCGCCGTCGACCTGGTGCTGCCGAAGGTCTCGCAGGCGCTCGGGCGCGAGGTCACGCTCCAGGCGGCGGATCTGAAGCTCCTCCCGCACGCCCGCGTCCGGCTCGGCGGGCTCACGGTCGCCGGCCGGCAAGGGGAGCCCGCGCTCGTCCAGGCGGAGTCCCTCGACGTGGAGGTGGGGCTCTGGCCGCTCCTGCGCTCGCTCGGGAAGGACGTGGAGGTCCGCGCGTTCACGCTGGTGAGACCGACCGTGAACCTCGTCCGGGCGAAGGACGGCACGTGGAACTACGAGGGCCTCGGGCAGCCGAGCGGCGCCCCGGGCGCGAAGGAGGGAACGGCGGCGCCCCCGTCGGAGCCCCCGCCGGCGGAGCCGAAGGGTGGCGGCGCGCGGGTCGCGGTGGATCACGTCCGCATCGAGAACGCGGCGTTCCAGCTCGTGGACCACTCCGGCGGGAAGCAGGACCAGGGCCTCGCCGTGAAGGACCTCGACCTCGACGCGCGCGGCGTGGGACCGGGCCTCCCGTTCGACGCGAAGCTCGACGCCGCGATCGCCGACGAGAAGCAGAACCTGCACGCGCAGCTCTCCGTCGCGAAGCTCCCTGCGGCCGTCCCGCAGGCGGCCGCCGACTGGCCGGTGGTCACGGGGACGGTGAAGCTCTCGGCGCTCGCGCTCGACCGGATCCGCTCGCTGTTCCCCGGGGAATTCGGCTCGATCGTGCGCGGCGGGACGGCCTCGCTCGACGCCAGGCTCTCGACGGCGGACGGGCCCGCCTACCGCGTCGAGGGCGGCGGCGGCCTCTCCGACGTGCGGCTGCGCGGCCAGCCCGCGTCCGGCCAGTTCAAGACGCTCGCGACGTGGTCGCCGGCGAAGCCCGACGCGGCGCGCGTCGAGGTGACGAACCTCGCGGTGAAGGGCCCGGGCGTCGACCTCGGCGGGACGGCGACCGTGGAGACGGCGCCGATGCGCGCCACGTTCGCGCTCTCCGGCCCGCTCCTCGACCTCGACGCGGTGATGGGCGTCCTCCCGGACGCGCCCGCCCAGCAGCAGCAGGAGAAGGCGCCGCCGCCCGACGCGGGGGGCGCGGTGGTGCCGGAGGCGACGCGCAAGCAGATCCAGGCCGCCGCGGCACGCGGGACGATCTCCGTCGACAAGCTGCGCGGCGGCCACCTCGAGGCGACGAACGTGAAGGCGCGCGCGGTGCTCTCGGGCGGCACGCTCAAGCTCGACCAGATGGACGCCGCGGTCTTCGGCGGCCAGGTCTCGGCGACGGGCACCGAGGTCTCGCTCGCGGAGAAGGAGCCCAAGTGGAAGCTCGCCGCGAAGCTCTCGGACCTCGACCTCGGCAAGGCCATCGCCGCGTTCTCGGGGCGCTCGCCGATCGTGGCGAAGCTGAACGGGGACCTGCGCGTCGACGGCGCGGGCACGGACTGGCAGAAGATTAAGCAGGCAGTCACCGGCCTCGCGGCGCTCCTGCTCCAGGACGGGACGCTCACCACGACGAGCCTCGGCGACGAGGTCCTCGGCGCCGTGTCGAAGGGGCTCGCCGCCGCCGGCAAGGGCGGCTTCGCGAAGAGGGTGGGCGGGCTCCAGGGCGGGAAGACGAGCATCAAGGACCTCTCCGGCAAGTTCACGGTGAAGGACGGCTTCCTCGCCGCGTCGTCGCCGTTCAAGTTCAAGTCGGACGTCGGCGACATCGCGCTCGGCGGCCGCATCGGCCTCGACGGCCGGCTCGACCTCACCGGCACGGTCTCCGTGCCCAAGGCCGTGCTCGCGCAGGCGGTGTCCGGCCTCCCGCTGCCGGAGAAGCTCGACGTCCCGCTCTCCCTCGGCGGCACCCTCGAGGCGCCGACCGTCGGCGTGAAGCCGGACGACGCCGCCCGCGCGCTGCTCCGCGGCCAGACGCAGGCGGCGGAGAAGGCGGTCAGGGGCGAGGCGGAGCGCGCCGCGCGCAAGGGGCTCGGCGGGCTCCTGGACCGGTTCGGGGAGAAGAAGAAGTAGCGCTACCGGAACACCGCCTCGTACCCGCGCTCGAGCACCGTGAGCGCGCCGGTGCGGATGTCGATCACCGCGGCGTGGACGGGCAGGTGCCTCGGCAGGAACGGCGCGGTGCGGATGGCGTCCAACGTCTCGCGCGCGGCCGCCTCGATCGAGCCGAACAGCCCGAAGAAGGCGCCGACGTCCGCCGGGATGTCGCCGTCCGCGACGCCGCGCGCCCGCATCACGCGGCGGAGCTCGTCGGGACCGACGCGCGTCACGCCGCAGTCGGTGTGCGGCATGACGATGACCTCCTGGCAGTCGTTCACGTAGATGGTGGCGGCGAGCGCGCGCAGCCCCTCGGAGCCGGGCGTGAGCCGCGCGCCGGGTACGCGCAGGACCACCGCGTGGCCGCGGTCCACGCCGAGCGCGTCCGGGAAGAACCGCGTGAGGCGCGGGTCGACGCACGTGACGATGCACAGGTGCCGGTTCGCCACGAACGAGCCGACGTCGCCGCCCGAGAGCACGTGGCGGCGGTTCGCGTCGAGGATCTCGTCGAGGAGCGGCATCGGGCGGCGCCAAGGTAGACGGGCCGGAGCGGAAAGTCGAGCAGCCATGGATGGTTGCGGCTAGATTGCCGCACGCGATGGCCCGCCCCGACACCGCTCGCCTCCTCGAGATGCTGCGCGACCCGAACGTGGAGAGCGGCGAGATCGCGGCGGCGGCGGGCGTCTCCCGCGAGGAGGCGGGGCGCGCCGCGCGCGTCGTGCACGCGATCGGGAAGGCCAGCCCGGAGGAGGCGGCGGGCCTCCCCGGCGTCCTCGCCGTCGTGGCGGCGCGCGCCGCGCTCGAGGCGTCCCGCCCGGACCTGCTCGCTTCCCTCGCCGTCCACCCGGAGAAGGAGGTCGCGAAGGAGGCGAAGCGCGGGCTGCATCTCCTCAGGGCGCGCGGCGTCGCCGTGCCGGAGGTCGCGTCGGCGGCCCCACCCCCGCCCGCCGCGCCGCCGGAGCCGCCGCTCGCCGCGTACGCGACCGCGATCGACGACCGCGGCGAGCAGGTGGTCTGGCTTCCGCGCAACGTCCCGGGCAAGGGGATCGAGGTCGCGCAGGTCATGATCTCCGACGTCGACGGCGTGCTCGACGCGCAGGTCGGATCGCTCGGGCGCAAGGAGTGGCGCCAGCTCGCGAAGGACCTCCTCGCGAAGGGCGCCGCCATGGGCATCGGCGAGATCGACCGCGGCCGGGCGCACGCGCTCGTCGCCGCGGCGCGCCGGCGGAACGACGAGCGCGGGAAGCCCGCGCCGGACCTCGCGGACCGCTTCCTCGCGCAGCTCGGCGCGGCGCCCGCGCTCGAGGACCCCGCCGCGGCGTTCCCCGCCCCCGCGGCCGACGAGGAGCGGGACGCGCTCGCCGCGTCGGGGA
>DASSQM010000006.1:0-3287 GCA_035702465.1 Anaeromyxobacter sp.
GCCGCGCGGACCGTCTCGAGGCGGGCGGTCCAGCCGTCGTCGTAGACCGGGTACGCGTCGCGCACGCGGACGACGTGGCCCTCGACGACGCGCGGCCGGACGCTCAGCCCCAGCGCGGCGAGATCCTGGCTCGCGATCTCCACGAGCCGCTCGTCCGCGGTGGCCCACAGCTCGTCGCCCTCCGAGCAGAAGTACTCCATCCCGAGGCAGGAGCGGCCGGGATCCGGCACGAGGTCCGGGCTCCACGACCGGAAGTTCTGCACGCGCCCCGCGCGGATCGACGGGTCGTGCAGGTACAGCCAGTTGTCCGGGAACGGGTCGGGGCCCTCGAGCACGAGCGCGACCACGAGGAAGGCCCGGTGGCGCAGCCGCGCGGCGGCGGCCGCCGCCTCCCCGCCGAGCGGAGGAGAGAGGGCGGAGACGAGGACGCCGACCGGCACCGTGGAGACGACGTGGGCCGCGGGCAGCGTCACGCGTCCGCTCGGGCCGTCGGCCTCCACGGCGACGGCGCGGTCCCCCTCCACGCGAACCTTCGAGAGCCGGTGCCGGAGGAGGATGCGCCCGCCCCCGCGCTCCACCTCCGCGCGCATGCGGTCCCACAGCATGCCCGGCCCGAGGCGCGGGTAGCGGAAGTGCGTGACGAGCGTCCGCTGCCCGCCGGAGCCGCGGCGGAGCATGTCGGCCACGGCGGCGCGCAGGGACATGCCGCGGATGCGCTGGGCCGCCCACTGCGCGCCGATCCGCTCGCAGGGGATGCCCCACACCTTCTCGGTGTAGGAGCGGAAGAAGGTCTCGAAGAGCCGCCGCCCGAACCGGTTCACCACCCAGTCGGCGAGGCTCACCTCCGGCACGGGCCGCAGCTTCGCGCGGAGGTAGCTCGCCACGATGCGCGCGCTCTCGACCGGGCCGAGCCCGCGCAGCACGCTGCCCGCCGTGAGCGGGTAGTCGAAGAACCTGCCGTGGAAGACGATGCGGGAGCGGCGCGGCCGGGTGAGGAGGTCGGGGCCGAGCAGCTCCTCCCACAGGCGCGCGATCTCGGAGACCTGCGTGAAGAAGCGGTGCCCGCCGAGGTCGAAGCGGAAGCCGTTCCGCTCGACGGTCCTCGCGAGCCCGCCCACCACCTCGTCGCGCTCGACGACCGTCACCTCGCGCCCGGCGCGCACGAGATCGAGCGCGGCGGTGAGGCCGGCAGGCCCCGCCCCCGCGACGACGACGGGATCCGTCACCGCTCCTCCGGCGGGACGTCCGGACGAGCGCCGCGCAGCGCCGCCTTGAGCAGGACGCGCCCGGCCTCCACCGCGAACGCCACGGGGCGGCGGCCGGTCTCGGCGAGCGCGATGGTGCAGGTGTAGCAGCACGGGGTGTTCGCCCGGCACGCCGCGGCGGCCCCGCGACTCGCGGCGAGCGCCGCCCAGGCGCGGCCCGACACGAGGTCGTCGAGCGATCCCACCGCGGGCAGGTCGACGCAGGGAGCGACGGCGCCGTCGGAGCGGAGGTCGAGGTAGAGCTCGCCTGCGCCGCAGGCGCCGAGCGGCTCGCCGCGCGCGAACCGGGCCGCGGTGACGTAGAACGCGCTCGGCTCCCACAGCGGCTCGCCGCTGCGCCGCAGGCGCGCCAGCTCCTCGAAGAGCGCCGCCATCCCGGCCCGCTCCTCCGGCGTGGCGGCGAAGAGCCCGCAGTCGCTCCGGTGCGCGCCGGGACCCTGGTTCACGGGGAAGGCGGAGAGGAACAGCCCGCGCGCGCGCGCGAACGCGAGGAGCGCCGGCACCTCGGCGAAGTTGTGGCGGCTCACCGCCACGTTCACCTTCAGCGGAGCAGGCAGACGGCACGCGCGGAGCCGCTCGAGGCCGGCGAGCGCCTGCCGCAGCTGATCGCGGCCGCGCAGGAACGCGTAGCGCTCCCGGTCGAGCGAGTCGATGCTCACCGCGACCTGGAGGAGGTTGCGGGAGCGGCGCAGCGCGTCCACCGCGCGGTCCGTGACCGCCGTCGCGTTCGTGTTGAGCGTGCAGAGCAGGCCGGCGTCGGCGGCGATCTCGAGCACCTCCGGAAGGTCCTTCCGGAGGAGCGGCTCGCCGCCGGCGAGCTCGACGAGCCGCACGCCGCCCGAGCGGAGCGCCGCGAACGCGCGCCGGAGGTCGTCGAGCGAGAGCTGCGCGTCCGGACCGCTCCACACCGCGCACATCGGGCAGCGCTGGTTGCACTCGTTGAGGAGGTTCACGCTCGCCGCGGCGATGCGTCCGCGCCCGAGGCGCCACAGCGCGGCGGCGACGTGGGGGGCGCGCAGGAGCGTGCGGGAGAGGCTCACCGGACTCACCGGGGGTGGCTCGCGGGATCGAGGGCGACGGGATCGACGAGCGCCCGGACCGCGGCGTCCGTGGGCGCGGTGGAGAACCCGGCGACCGGGAGCCAGAGCAGCGCGGCCGCCCCGAGGGCGGCGGCGGACCAGGTCACGGCCACCGCGCGCCGGAGCTCCCACACCCGGGCGAGCGCCCAGCCCACGAGCGCCATGGCGAACGGCGCGACGGCGACGGCGGAGTTCGTCCAGATCGGCCGCGAGGCCGTGGCGAACGGCGCGTACGAGGCGAGGAGCAGCGCGGCGAGGGCGACGCCGGTCCGGTCGCCGCGGGCGCGCCACCGCCAGATCGCGAGCGCGAAGGCCGGCCAGACGGAGAGCCAGGCGACGGGGTTCGCGACCGCGGCGAGGAAGGTGCCGGGGCCGGGATCGGACGGCACCAGATCGACGTACCAGATCGGCGTCACGAACCAGCGCCAGGGCCGGACGATCTCGCCCGGGAACCCGGGGAGCTTCGTCCCGGTATAGCCCTGGTGCCGCAACGTCTCCGCCGCCATCGCGCGGTGGAACCGGAGCCACTCCCCGAGGTCGTGGCCGCGCCCGAACCACGGCCACCAGGTGAGCAGGTACACGGCCGCGGGGAGCAGGCCGAGCGCGGCGGCGAACAGCGCGACCTCGCCGCGCCGCGCGGCGCCGGGCTCGAGCGCGCGGATCCGCTCCCGCAGGACCACCGCGGCGGCGAGGGCGACGGGGAACGCCGCGTTCCACTTGGACGCGAGCCCGAGCCCGAGGAGGATCCCCGCCGCGCCGAGGCGCCACGGCCTCGGCTGGGCGCGGTAGGCGGCGAGCGCCACGACGGCCGCGACGGGGAAGAAGGCGAGGTACACGTCGTTGATGCCCTGGCGCGAGAAGTCGAGGTGGAGCGGATCGATCGCGACGAGGGCCGCGGCGGCGAGCGCCGCGGGGACGGTGCCGCCGACGGCGAGCACGAGCG
>DASSQM010000007.1:0-6411 GCA_035702465.1 Anaeromyxobacter sp.
GCGGCGCAGGAGGTCGCAGTGCCGGCGCGCCTCCGGCGGGACGCCGTCGACGGCCCCGGCGGCGGCGCGCGGCTCGAACGCGTCGAACGCCGTCGGGAGCGCGACCTCGCCACCGTCCTTCGCGGCGAGGCCGACGTCGACGGCGGCGCCGCGGTTGTGGTGCGAGCCCCAGCGCGGGTTCGCGACGAAGCCCGGCTTCGGGAAGCGCCGCCACAGCTCGCGCTGGGCGGAGACCGGCCGGTAGCAGTCGTACACCCGGAGGCGGAAGCCCTCGCTGCGCACGCGCGACGCGGCGCGCGCGAGCCGCTCCGCGACGGGCTTCAGGAGCAGGCAGCGGGCGCCGGCGGGGTACAGCGCGCGGCCGGTGAAGTTGGCGTCGGTCGCGTACCGCAGGTCGAGCACGGCGTCGGGGATGGCCTCGGCGACGTCGACGAGCGGCGGGGGAGGGAAGGCGGCGAGGACGGGCAGGGCGGCGGCGAGCGCGAGCACCGGCCCGCCATCATAGCCCCGCGGCGGCCGGCGTCACGCCCGCGCCCGGGCGCGATCCTGGCCGCCCGCCGCGCGCCCCACCGTCCGTCGCGCGAGGCGCGCGCTCGGGATGGCGGCGAGGGCGAGCAGGATCGTCCCCGCCGCGAGGTCGACGGCGACCGCGGCCGGCTCCGGGCTCGCCGGCGCGAACGCGGCGAGCCAGACGCCGGGTACCACCAGGACGAACCGCGCGCGGGGCCACTCGAGCGCCGCGAGCGTCGCGACGCAGACGAGCGAGCCCATCGCCACGTCGTGCAGGATGGGGGCGGCGGACCGATAGCCGAGGACGAGCGGTGCGAGCAGGAGCGCGATCCCGACGGCGAAGCTCCCCCACCGCGCGTACATGCGAACAAGCTACATCCGGGTCCCGGCGCCGCAAGGTGTCCGGTTGCCGCGCCGGCCGCCCTGTCGGGGGGGGATCCGGCGCCGCGCTCGGGCGGAATCGGTTTCGCCGCGGATTGGCGGTGTCCGAGACCCCCGGTAGGATGTGTCGCGAATGACCTACGCCGAAGAACGGGTCGCCACGGAGATGGGCAGGGCGCTCCTCGCGATCTACCGGGCAGGCATGCAGGTCCGGCTGTGGCCGGACGCGATGCGCGGCAGGGCCGGCGCGCGGATCGTGGCGGGCCCCTCCGCGCGGCGACGCAGCGCGCCGCGGTCTGCCTCCGGCGTCGGCGACTCGCCGCTCCAGGCGATCTACGCGGCCGTCGAGCGGCTCAACGCCCGGGCAGGGACGATCGTCGTATCGCTCGATTAGTGCGAGCGCACGCCAGCCGGATGAGGCTGGACCGGAGCGAGCGTCCCCCCGCTCAAGTGAACAGCTCGTCGAGCTTCCTCTCGATGTCGCTCTGCACGCGCTGGCGCATCGAGCCGGGCACGAGCATCGGGAACTTGAGGTCGACGGTGACCTCGCCGTCGCGCACGAGGTACGACCCGGAGATCCCCATCTTCGAGACCTTGCCGGTCCTCGCGCCCTCGTCCCTGTCGTAGTTGAGCGACAGCTTCTGCGCGATGCGCTCCATCACCTGATCGACCTTCTCGTAGATCTCGCCGGCGCTCTTGCCGGGGAACGTCCTCTTGATCTGCGGCATCGCGGTGCTCCTACCTCCCCTTCGCGTACGGCGTCGGATCCGGTACCCCGGCCTCCACGAATCCCCTGCGCCGGAGTACGCAGGCGTCGCACCTCCCGCACGCGCGTCCCCGCACCGGGTCGTAACACGAGAGGGTGAGCCGGTACGGCACGTCCAGCGACGCGCCGAGCTTGATAATGCCCGCCTTCGAGAGGCGCAGGAGCGGAGCGCGGATGCGCAGCGGCCGGCCGGAGACGCCGGCCTTCGTGGCGACGCGCGCGAGCCGCTCGAAGGCGCGCAGGAACGCGGGGCGGCAGTCGGGGTAGCCGGAGTAGTCGATCGCGTTCACCCCGACGTAGACGTCCTCGGCGCCGAGGGTCTCGGCGTGCGCCAGCGCGAGCGCGAGGAGCACGGTGTTCCGCGCAGGCACGTACGTCACGGGGATCTCGCGGGACATGCGGCCCGGGCTGCGGCCCTTCGGCACCGCGATGGCGCGGTCGGTGAGCGCGGACCCGCCGAACGCGGAGAGGTCCACCTTCACCACGCGGTGGCTCGCGGCGCCGAGCGCCCGGGCGAGGCGCCGGGCGCGGCCGAGCTCGCCGCGGTGGCGCTGGCCGTAGTCCACCGAGAGGCAATGCGCCTCGAGCCCGGCGGCGCGGGCGACGGCGAGGCACGTGGCCGAGTCGAGCCCGCCCGAGAGGAGCACCACCGCCCGCCGACGCTTCGCCATGCGCTCTTCTAACCCAGGGCCGCGGCGCGGAGGTCGAGGAACGGCTCCGAGAGCGCGAACAGGGCGAGGTCGCGGAGGTCCGGGAGCGCGAGCGCCTGGACCGGGTCGGGCGCCGCGCCGCCCTCGAGGCGGCGGTCGAGGAGCGCGAGCGCGTGGAGCGCGGGGCCGGGGTCGCCGGCGTGCAGGAGGGCGACGCGGTTCGCGCTCCGCCGCAGCGCGGCGGCGAACGCGCGCGGCTCGGTCGCGGCGAGCTCGGCGGCGGCGGCGCGCGTCTCGGGCGGCACCTGCGCCCGGAGGACGGCGAGGAACGCCCCGGCGCGCTGTTCCGGGAGCCCGAGCGGCGGCGGCGCGCCGCCGGCGAAGCGGCAGGCGAGCTCGAGGAGGATGCCCACGTCCTTCGGCGCGAACTTCCCGGCGAGCGTCCAGCCGCGGCCGAGCAGGTCGAGCGACCGCGCCGCGAGGAACGCGAGCGCAGCGTCCGGCAGCGCGGCGAGGCGCAGGCTCGCGACCACCGCCGGCGGCTGCGTATTCTCGAGCGCCAGCTCGAAGCCCTCGCGCCCCGTCACGAACACCGCGTGCGCGCGGGTGGAGAGGGCGCGCGCCGCGGCCTCCATGGCCGCGCCGAGCGCGGGGGCGCGCGGCGGGACGAGGCGGTCCGAGGCCGTGGCGCCGCGCCGGCGCAGGTCGGCGGGGAAGAGCGGCTCGAGCCAGGGCGCGAGGAGCTCGAGGAGCCGCCCGAGCGGCCCGACCGCGCCGGGCACCGCGGCGCGTGTGCGGAGCTCGTCCGCGATGGCGGGGGCGACGCGGGCCGGGGTCGGCGCGAGGTTCGCGGCGGGCGCGACGAACGCGGCCATCGAGGCGGCGATGCGGCCCTGCTCGGCCGCGCGGGCGGCGCCCTCCGCCGACGGCGCCGAGGAGAGCGTCGCGCAGACGCGCGCCACGCCTGCGAGCGCCCCCGCGTCCGCGGGGTCCCGCCGGGCGATCTCGAGCCACGACTCGAGCGCGCGCCGCGCCGTCTCGGGGCGCCCGCTCCACAGGTGGTTCAGCTCGCGGCGCGTGTCCGCGTCGTCGGGCACGAGCGCGAGCGCCTTCTCGAGCATGACGGCGGCGCGCTCCGGGTTCCCGAGCTTCTCGCGGAGCACGCCGGCGAACTGCCGGAACCGCGCGGCGGCCGCGAGCGGGTCGTACGCGGCGACGGCGTCGGCGCACATCTCGCCGAGGGTCACGTATTCCTCGTCGCGCCCCAGCCGCTCCGCGATGCGCGAGAGGTCGCGCGCCACGGTGAGGTCGGAGGGCTCCCGGGCGAGCGCGAGCGACAGCTGGTCGAAGGCGCCCTCGAGGTCGCCCGCCTCGTAGCGCAGGCGGCCGTCGCGGGCGAGGTCCTCGGGGCGATAGGAGGCGAGCGCCCGCGGCTCCGAGTCGACCTCGATCCCCGCCGCCTCCGAGTCGGGCTCGCCGAGCGCGAACGCCTCCTCGGGCATCGCCGGCTCGGGCGGCGTCGGGGCCGCCTCCTCCCCGCCCGGCGCGGCGCCGGTCCCCGCGGGCGCGAGGTCCTCGGCGAGATCCGAGAGATCGATGTCGTCGTCGACCTCCTGCGGCGGCGGCGCCGGGAGATCGTCCACGAGCACGTCCGCGAGCCGCAGCTCCTGCGTCCTGCGGTCGGCCGGCGAGGCGAGCTCCGGCGGTGGCGCGAGCTCCGGCGGCTCCCCGTCGAGCCCCTCGATGGACAGGAGCTCGGGCTCGGGCGGCTCCATCGCGGGCGCCGCCGTCGGCGCCTCCCAGGGCGCCGCGGAGTCCGGCTCCTCGCCCGTCTCGGCGAGCGACACGGCCGTCTCGGCGCCTGCGCGGGCGACCTCGGCGCGGGCGATCCGCTCCTCGTCGTCGGGCGCGAGCGCGAGGAGCCACGACCACGTGGCGTCGCGCTGCGGGTCGGCCTGGATGGCCTCGACGAGGGCCTCCGCGGCCGCGTCGCGGTCCCCGGCGCGCTCGAGGTGCGAGGCGAGCCGCTCGAGCAGGTCGGCGCGCGCGGCGCCCTCCGCGGCGTCGGCCTGGGCGCGGAGCACGTCCGCGACGGCGTCGCCCTCCTGCGGCGCACCTGGCGCCTCCGCCGGCGGCGGCTCCGCCGGCGCACCGAGCTCCCCGAGGAGCGCCTCCGCCTGCGCGGCGACGGGCCCGGCGTCCGGCGAGGCGCCGGAGCGGGCGCGGGCCAGGGCGGCGCGCAGCGCGGCGATCGCGCCGCCCGCATCGTCGAGCCGGTCGGAGAGGATGCGCGCGAGCCGCACGTACACCCCTGCGGCCTCGGCGTCGTCGCCGGCCTGTGCGGCCTCCTCCCAGAGCGCGCCCACCGCGGCGGCCCACTCGTCGCGGCGCGCGTCGAGCGCCGAGAGCGCCTCGATCGTGGGGAAGTGGCCGGGGTCGAGCTCGAGGGCGGAGAGGTACGCGGCGCGCGCCGCCTCGAGCCTGCCCGCCTCGGCGAGGAGGCGCGCGCGCTCCTGGCGCAGGTCGCGCCGCCGGTCCGCGTCGCCGGCGGCGGCGAGCGCCTCCTCGTGCGCCGTGGCGACCTCCTCCCACGCGCCGACGCCGCGCGCGGCGAGCGCCAGGGCCCCTGCGCGCGCGAAGGCCTCCGCGTCCGCCGGGGCCGCGCGGAGGATCCCGAGCCACGCGCGCTCCGCCTCCCCGGCGGAGCCGACGGCGTCGAGCGTGCGCGCGAGCCTTCGCGCGTGTCGGCCGGCGGCGTCGGGGCCGAGCCCGGATGCGTCGAAGCCGACGAGGAGGCCCGCGGCGGCCTCGGCGTCGCCGGCGGCGAGGGCCTCCTCCGCGAGCAGGAGCGGCGCCGGGACCGAGCCCGGCCTGGCGTGGAGCGCGGCGCGGTACGCGCGGGCCGCGTCGGCGTGGCGGCCGGCGTCCTCGAACAGCGACGCCGCCTCGAGCGCGGAGGCAGCCGCCTCCTCGCCCTCGGCACGGATGGAGACCGCGAGGTGCGCGCGCCCGGCGGCGATCGGATCGCCGAGCGCGCCCTCGATGCGCGCGCGCGCCCGCCACGGCACCGGCGAGTCCGGGTCGGCGTCGCAGGCGCGGTCGAGCGCCGCGCGGACCTCGGCCTCGGGCGCGCCGTCTCGCGCGAGCGCCTCCGCGACGGACACGAGCGCGGCGGCGAGCGCAGCCGGCCCCATGTCCGCAGCGGGCGCCGGCTCGCCCTCGCGCGCCGGCTCGTCCGCGAACGCCGCGTCCCCCGCCGCGAGGTCGATCCCCGTCTCCTCCGTGCCGTCGTCCGCGAACGCCGCGTCCCCCGCCGCGAGATCGACCTCCGTCTCCGGCTCCGCCTCGGGCCCGGACCCGGGCTCGGACGCGGCCGTGGAATCGGCTGCGGCCGCGGTCGCGGCTGCGGACGCGGCTGCCGATGCGGCTGCGGTCTCGGTTGCGGACGCGGCTGCGGACGCGGTCCGGGTTGCGGTCTCGGCTGCCGATGCGGCTGCGGCGTCGGTCGCGGCCCCGGCTGCGGATTCGGTCGCCGCACCGCCTGCGGCCGCGGCTGCGCCCTCCGTCACCGCCCCCGCCGCCCGCTCCGCGATCGCCCGCGCCGCCGCCGGCGGAAGCGGCGGCACCGCCACGCCCAGGTCCGCCGCGCTCTCCCGCTCCGCCACGATCGCCGCCGCGAGCTCCGACGGCGGCCCGAGCGCCGCCGCCCGGTTCACGCGCGCGCGCGCCGCCGCGAGCGCGGACGCGTCCTCGCCCCGCGCGACGTGCCCGCGCGCGAGCGCCTGCCCCGCCTCGGGGGCGCGCGCGTCGGAAGGGGCGAGCACCACCGCGCGCTCGAGGTGCGGGACCGCGGCGGAGAGCCGCCCCTCCCGCACGAGCGCGAGGCCGAGGCGGTAGCGCGACGGCGCCTCCGCCGCGGCGGGGACGGCCGCCGGGGACGCCTCCCAGGCGAGCACCACGCGTACGTCGTGCTCGCTCGCGGCGTCGTCCCCGCGGGCGGCGGCGACGCACGTCGCGAGCGCCGCGAGCGCCTGGACGTCCTTCGGATCCGCGGCGAGCGCGGCCTCGTACGCGGCGATGGCGCGCTCCGTCTCGCCGAACGAC
>DASSQM010000008.1:0-2067 GCA_035702465.1 Anaeromyxobacter sp.
TGAGCGACTCCTCGCGGAGGAAGTGCTCGCGCGCGCTGACCGCGAAGATCGACAGCTTCTCGAGCACCGCCTCGAGGCTGCCCTGGCCGCGCCGGTGCGCCGTCAGCGCCGCCTCGAGCTCGTTCAGCATCCGAACCTCGAGCGCGTGGTCGGCGTTCATGAACCCGACCGGGAAGTTCGGCACCTGGCTGGGATCGATCTCCGCCATCGCCTCAAGAGGTAGCGCATCCGGCGGCGATCCGCATCGTCCGCGGCGTCGGGGCGACGCTCACGGAAGGGGTTCCCGCCGAGGCCGCGGCTCGGGCGGGCGCGCGCTCGGTCCCGGACGGCGGCCGGCGCCCCGGGGGACCCGCGCAGGCGCCCCGCGGCATCACTGCGCAGTGCTGGCGGTGCTCGCGGTGGGCACGCCCGGCTCCGCGCTGCCCGCCTCCGCGCTCCCCGCTCGCGAGCCTTCCGGCGTCGAGGCGTCGCCGGCGGGCTCCGGCGCCGACACCTGGGCGGGCGCGGCCGGCGGCGCGCGCTGCACCGCGACGTCGCCGGGCTGATAGCCCGTGAGCCCCGCCGTGGCGCGGCCGATGGCGAACTCGGTCTGGATCTGCACGACGACGCGCCGCTCGTCGTCCGTGAACCAGACGTAGGTCGGTCGCTTCTCGCTGAACTGACCCGTGAAGCCGGTGGGGACGCGCACCTTCACCGTCGAGAAGGTGCCGGCGTCGGTCTCGACGCGCTCGCGCGCCGTCACCTCCGCGGTCACCTTCCGCACGTCGCGCCCGGCGAGGACGTTGAAGTCGTGGCGCACCCCGGGCTCGAGCGGCAGCGCGCGCAGCCGGAACACGAGCGCCACGAAGTCGAGCGCGTCGCCCGGCACGTCGATGACGTACGTGTTGTCGAACTTGCCCTTCTCGCGGACCGTCGCCTTTCCGGTGGCGCGGTCGAACACCGCCGTGTCCGTGTGGTGGTAGCCCGCCTCGTGCGCGTCGAGCGACGCCGCGCGCGGCAGGAGCGTCTCGACGTCGAGGTGCGTCGCGAGCTGCTGCCGGACGTCGACGATCTTCACGATCCCCGCCGTGCGCGTCTCGAGGAACACGGGCAGGATCGGCCCCTCCAGATGCCCGACGGAGATCCGCGCCCTGCCCACCTTCAGGCCGAGGTAGTGGACGGCGAAGTCCATCCGCTCCTCGGGAGGGAACGGCAGCGCGGCGGGTCCCGCGGACAGCGGGAGCGCGGCGGGTCCCGCGGACAGCGTGAGGGCGAGCACGGGGGCGAGCATCGAGCGAGAGACTAGCCTACCCGGCCACCCCCGCGCACCTTCGCCGCCGAGGTGGCCCGACCCAACTCCCCACCGCGCCGGGTGCGCCCCTGCGCGCGACCCACCGCACGGTTGCCCCCCCGGCCGACGATGGCGAACTCGCACGAGCATCGGGGCGGCGCTCGCCGCCTCGCGGGAGGCGCAATGCCGTTCTGGAACAAGGTCGAGGATGACCCTTCGACGAACGCAGGGCAGACCTCGAGGAAGGAGCCCGTACCCATGGCGATGAAGCGAGAGGACGCTCCGATGACCGCCGGCTCGAGCGGCGATCTCCTGCTCGGCCAAGGCGCCGAGTTCGAGGGGAAGCTGACGTTCGCCGGCACGGTCCGGATCGACGCGAAGTTCAAGGGCTCGATCATGACGAACGACGTCCTCGTCGTCGGGGAGCACGCCCGGATCGACGCGGACATCACCTGCGGAACCGTCATCATCCACGGCGAGGTGAACGGCAACATCAAGGCGAAGACCGCCGTCGAGCTCCGCCATCCGGCGAAGATGCGCGGCAACGTGGAGAGCCCGTCGCTCACGATCGAGAAGGGCGTGACGTTCCAGGGCGAGTCGAAGATGCCGGGCGCCGAGAAGCCAGCGCCCGCGCGCCAGCCGAGCGCGGGGATCCAGCCGTCGGCCGCGGCGCCCATGTAGCGAGCGCCTCCTTGGCCGGCGGCCGCACCGCTCGCCGGGCGAGGCGCGTCAGGCCACGGGAGCGTTTCCCGTCGCGTGCACGAAACGACAGGACCGGGAACCGCGCCTCGGTTCCC
>DASSQM010000009.1:0-2616 GCA_035702465.1 Anaeromyxobacter sp.
CCCGGCGGAGGGCTCGGGCACGGGCAGCGGCACGGGCACGGGCACGGGACTCACGCGATCTCGACGTCCGGGTTCGTCGTGGCGGGCAGGCCGGCGCTCTTCGCGCCGCGGACGGTCACCCTGCGGCCGTCGACCGAGAGCCGGCCCTCCGCGAACCACTGGATCGCCTGCGGGTAGATGCGGTGCTCCTGGGCGAGGATCCGGCGCGAGAGCGACTCCTCGGTGTCCGAGGGCTGCACGGCCACGATGGCCTGCACGATCACCGGTCCCGTGTCGGTGCCCTCGTCCACGAAGTGCACGGTGCAGCCCGCGAACCGCGCGCCGTACTCGAGGCACTGGCGCTGCGCGTGCAGGCCCGGGAAGCTGGGCAGGAGCCCGGGGTGCACGTTCACGATGCGCGGACACCCATGGCTCTCCGCCGTCGGGCCGAACGCGCGGAGGAACGCCGGCCCCACGATGCGCATGTAGCCCGCGAGGCAGACGAGGTCGACCCGTTGCGCCCGCAGCGCGTCGACGAGCCGCTGATCGTACGCGTCGCGGTCGGCGGTGCCCTTCGACGGGATCACCTCCGCGCGCACGTGCGCCTTCCGCGCGCGCTCGAGCGCCCCCGCGCCGGGCACGTTCGAGATCACCACCGCCACCTCGGCCGCGATGCGCCTCGACGCGCAGGCGTCGAGGATGGCCTGGAGGTTCGTGCCGCCGCCGGAGGCGAGGACGCCGAGCCGGATCACCGCACGACCTCGCAGGTGGCCTCGCCCTGGCCCTTCTCGACGGTCCCGACGGTCCACGCGCCGAGCCCGCGCTCGCGCAGGACCGCGTGGGCCGCGGCCTCGTCCGCGGGCGCGACGATCGCGACGAGCCCGAGCCCCATGTTGAAGGTCCGGTACATCTCGTCGCGCGGCACCTGGCCCTCCCGCTCGACGAGGTCGAAGATCGGCGGCCGTGGCCAGCGCCGCTCGTCGAGGACCGCGCGCGTGCCGTCGGGCATGTTTCGCGGCACGTTCCCCGGGAGCCCGCCCCCGGTGACGTGCGCGAAGGATCTCACGCGGACCTTCTCCAGCAGCGCGAGCACGTCCTTCGCGTAGATGCGGGTGGGCTCGAGGAGCGCGTCCGCGAGGGTCTTCCCCCCGAGCGCGTCGAAGCGCCCGTCGAGCGGGTGGCGATCGAGGAGCGCCTTGCGCGCGAGGGAGTAGCCGTTCGAGTGGAGGCCGGTCGAGGCGATGCCGATGACGAGATCGCCCGGCGCGACCGAGCGCCCGTCCACGATGCGCGATCGCTCCACGCAGCCCACCGCGAAGCCGGCGAGGTCGTACTCGCCCTTCGCGTAGAAGCCGGGGAGCTCGGCGGTCTCGCCGCCGATGAGGGCGCAGCCCGCGAGCAGGCAGACCTGGGCGATCCCCTTCACCACCTCGGCGCCCTTGTCGGCGGAGAGCCTGCCGGTCGCGTAGTAGTCGAGGAAGAAGAGCGGCTCCGCGCCGACCACCGCGACGTCGTTCACGCACATCGCGACGAGGTCCTGGCCGATGGTGTCGTGCCGGTCGGCCGCGAACGCCACCTTGAGCTTCGTGCCCACGCCGTCCGTGCCGGAGACGAGCACGGGCTCGCGGTACTTCTTGACGTCGAGCGCAAAGAGGCCGCCGAACCCCCCGATGCCGGCGAGGACCTCGGGGCGGAGCGTCGGCCGGGCGTACGGCTTGATCTTCTCGACGAGCCGATCCCCCTCGTCGATGTCCACGCCCGCGTCGCGGTAGGTGAGCGCCATGGCGGCCGTCTACCGCGACCGCGCTGGCGCCGCAAGCGGGCCGGGGCGGTCGCTTCAGAGGGCGACGGCGACGAGGAGGAGCACGGCGAGGATCCAGAGCGAGGGCTGGAAGGGGGTGACATCGATCATGCGCACATGCTACCGGCCCTGGGAGGGAGCGCCAGTTTCGGGCCGCCGCGCCGCGGATGCTAGGCTCGTCCCGGATGGCGCGCGCGCGCAGACCCGTCTGGAAGCCGGACGCGTTCCGCCTCGCGCTCGCCGTCGGCCTCCTCTTCACCGCGCTCCACCTCCTGAACGGCGCGACGCTCGGGAGGCGGTTCGAGCTGCCCGTGCTCGCGAGGATCGAGCACGCCGCGCAGGACTGGGCGCTCACGTCGCTGCGCGGCCCGCGGGCGCCGACCGGGAGGGTCGTCGTCGTCGCGATCGACGAGCGGTCGGTGCGCGAGGAGGGCCTGTGGCCGTGGAGCCGCGCGAAGATGGCGCGGCTCGTGGACCGGCTCGCGGAGGGCGGGGTCGCCGCCGCCGGGTTCGACGTCGCCTGGAGCGAAGGGGACGAGCTCGGCCGCCGCATGGCGAGGGTCGCGGCGCTCCTGCGCGACGCGCGCGCCGAGGCGGGCGACGGCGCCCTGGCGCGGCGCCTCGACGACGCGTGGGCGGCGGCGCAGGGCCCGCGGCCGGAGGGCGCCGCGGACGCGGATCCCACCCGGCTCCTCGCGGACGCGATCGAGCGAGCGCGGAACGTGACGGTCGGCTTCATGCTCCTGTCCGGCCGCGACGCGCCGGTCGAGGCGGCTGCGCGCGCGGCCGCGGTGGAGCGGCTCCGCTTCCTCCGCGCAGAGCCGGTGCACGTCCGC
>DASSQM010000010.1:0-10237 GCA_035702465.1 Anaeromyxobacter sp.
TGAACGTCATGTGGAGGTACGACAACGTCGCGCTGATGAGGAGCCTCGACGCGCCGGTGCTGTGGGCCGTCGCCGCCGAGGACCGCGAGGCCCCGAGCGACGTCACCGTGCGCCGGCTCCTCGCGCTGCGCCGGGCCGGCAAGCGGATCGACCTCTACCGCTTCCCGGACACGGATCACGGCATGTACGAGTTCGTGGAAGCGCCGGGCGGCGCGCGCACGTACACGCGCGTCACCGAGGGTTTCTTCCGGCTGGTCGGCGACTGGATCCGTGGCCGGGTGGCGCGTCCCTACGGGCGCGGGCAGTACCTCGAGTAGCTCTCGCGCCAGGAGGTGACGGCCTATCCGATGACGGCGGGGGAGCCGTTCGGGAGGTAACGCTGCGATCTTGATTCCGCTGATCTCGTGGAGGACGAGGTGGAGTGAGGGGCGCCCCGCAATCGCCATTCCACCGATGTCAGACAGTCGTGCAATGATCCTCAATCGAGGATCAATCGCACGCGCCAGCAATCGTTCGACCTGAGGACCTGGGGCTGGAAGCGGAAGGGCGCCGGCCGCAAGCCACGGCCCGGTCGCGAAGGCATGCGGCACGACGCGCGCGAGAGGTTCCGCCCATCGCAGCCGGTGCATGTCACGATGCGGGTGGCCGAGCACGTCTGGAACCTGCGCAGCGAACGGTCGTACCGGATCATCGAGGCCGCGATCCGCGGAGTCCGGGCCCGCGCCGACTTCCGTGTCGTGCACTTCTCGGTCCTCGGCAACCACCTTCACATGATCTTCGAGGCGGACGGCCCGCGCGCGCTCTCGAACGGCGCGCGGGCGCTGGCGATCCGGCTCGCGGTGCGCCTCAACCGGATGATGGGCCGGACCGGCGAGGTCTTCGCGTCGCGGTACCACGCGCACGTGCTGCGGACGCCCGCGGAGGTGCGGAACGCGATCGCGTACGTGCTCGGCAACTTCGCGAGCCACGCGAGGCGCAGCGGGGAGCGGCTGTCCGCGCGCTACGTGGACCGCTTCTCGTCCGCGAGCGGGAAGGGGCCGCTCACCCCGCAGCTGCGCCTCTTCGACGAGCCCGCGACGAGCGAGGCGGAGACGTGGCTGCTGAAGACGGGGGGAGGCACACAGTACAGTGTTGCACCACTATTGCCGCCCACCCTCGCCCGTTCGCTTTCGCGCCCGCCGGCATGATCCATCCCTGATCGGTTCGAGGCCGCCGCCGACCAGCTTCAGGTCGGCGGCCGGGTTTCGGGTGGCTTCCAGTTGTGAGCAGCAGTTCGTTGATCCTTGATGCGGGTGCGTCTGGACGCGGAGGAGACATCGGCAAGAAGGCGACGGGGTTCACGCCGTTCACCTCGCACGTCGCGATGAGCGAGTAGAGGCCGGCGAGGTTCTCGCCCGCCTCATCAGGCCCTACGAAGAGGAAGTTCTTGCGCCCGAGCGCAGCGACGCGGAGCGCGCGCTCCGACGCGTTGTTGTCGATGGGCAGGTGCGGGTCGGTGAGGAAGAGCGTCAGCGCGTCCCAGTTGCCGAGCGCGTAGCTCATCGCGTCGCCCATCGGCCCGCGCGGCCGGTGACGGCCCTGCTCCGCGACGAGCCAGCGCTTGAATTCGTCCGTCACCGCCTTGCTCTGCGTCTGCCTCATCTCGAGATGCTCGGGCGTACCGAGGAGATCGGCATCGAGCGCGGCGCGCTCGATCCGATACACGTCGAGGATGAAGTCCATGGCCGTCTTCGCGGCCTCGGGCCCGACGGGCTGCGCGTCGAAGAAGCGGCGACGGAGGTGCGCGAGGCAGCCCGCACGCTCGCGCCCGCTCGGCGTCGTGACCTTGTTGTAGCCTGAGTACGCATCGGCCACGAGCTTGCCCTTCGTCTCACCGAGCACCTCGACCGGCGTGTCGCCAGAGCCGCTCCGCGAGAAGACGTACGCGATGAGCTCGCGCTCGAGCTCGTCGCGCCCGATGAGGCTCCAGAGCCACGCCGTCCTCGTCTTGCCCTCCTCCTGGACGCGCTGGGTCGTCTCGTCCGCGAGCACGATCTCCTTCTCGCGGATGAGCTTGAGAAGGCGCTCGTACAGGGGCTCGACGATCTCCGCGGTGCGGTGGAACAGATCCCCGAGCGTCGAGTCGTTCACGTGCACGCCTGCGCGCCGGTACGCCTTCGCCTGGCGATACAGCGGCAAGGAGTCGGCGCACTTCGAGACGGCCACCTGCGCCATGAAGGTCGGTCCGAAGCGCGCCTTGGGTTTCCACCGTACCCGACGTGCCGGCGTCAAGGCAGACCTCGACCCTTCCCGCCCAACATCAGCGGGATCAAGATCCCCGCCGTCAGCATCAGCCGCCGCGCACGGCGCCGACGACGCATCATTGCGGTGGGCGTGGGTCGCCGCGCACGAGCACGCCCCTAATCCAACCCCCGCTCGTACAGCTCGTCCTCGTCCAGCCCCAGGAAGTGCCCCACCTCGTGGATGAGCGTGACCCCGATCTGCTCGATCAGATCCGCCCGGCTCGTCGCGAAGCGCTCCAGGTTCTTCTGGAAGAGCACGATCGCCGAGGGGAAGTGGCTCCACGGGTCCATCGACGCCTTCTGCCCGTAGGGCGCGCCGCGGAACAGGCCGAGGATCGCGGGCGAGAGCGGCGGGTCCGACGCGAGCAGGTCCTCGTCCGACGGCAGCTCCTCCACGGTGATGGCCACGTTCGACAAGTACCGGCGCACCTGCTCCGGCAAGGACGCCAGCGCGGCCTCCACCGCCTCGTCGAACGCCGCCTGCGAGAGCGCGATCCCCTTCGGAAACTCCTCGGGCGAGAGCTTCCGGGCGCGCGCGAACCGGCGCCTCGCCTCCTCGGCGCTCCCCTGCCGCTCCGCCACGAGGCCGAGGTGGTGCTGCGTCCACGCGTCGTCCGGCGCCAGCCGCTCCGCGCGCTCGAGGGCGCGGCGCGCCTCGGCGAAGCGGCACAGCTCGTAGTTCGCGAAGCCCTTCTCGAGGAGCACGTCGGGCGAGTCCGGCAGCTCGGCCTCCGCCACCACGAGCCGCTCGAGCGCCTCGCGCGAGAGGCCGAGCTGGTTCAGGGCGGTCGCCTCCACGTATGCGAGCTCGCCCGCGAGCTCCTTGTCGCCGGCCTTGCGCGCGAGCTTCTCGCCGCGCCGGGCGAGGTCGGCGGCGCGCTCGATCTGCTCGCGGTCCGGCTCGTCGTCGCCGGAGAGGTTCACGAGGAAGTCGGCGGCGCCGAGGAGCAGCTCGGGGTCGTCCTTCCCGCGGGCGAGCGCGCGCTCGTAGGCCTCGAGCGCTTCGCCGGCGCGCCCGAGCTCCGCGAGCGCCGCGGCCCGGTAGTGGAGCGCCGGAACGGAGCGCGGGTCCGCGCGCAGCACCTCCTCGGCGGAGGCGAGCGCGTCCTCGAAGCGGCCGTCCTCGAAGGCGTCGGCCGCCGCGTCGAGGAGCCGGTCCTCACCGGGCGGGGTGTCGCGGCGGCCGCGCATCGCCCGCGAGGTAGCGCGGGCCGGCACGCACGTCAATGCGCCGCTTGACCCGCCGCGGCGCCCGCTTATGTTAGCGGCCGCCCGGGCCGACCGCCAACGCAGACCTACCCGCAAGCTCCCGGGATCATCGGACTTTCCAACCAAGGAGACGTCGCATGCCGGCCAAGGAGATCGCGTTCAACCAGCCCGCCCGCGAGGCCATCCTCCGCGGAGTGCAGCTGCTCGCCGAGGCGGTCGCGGTCACGCTCGGTCCCAAGGGACGCAACGTCGTCATCGACAAGAGCTGGGGCTCGCCGACCATCACGAAGGACGGGGTCACCGTCGCGAAGGAGATCGAGCTCGAGCCACGGTTCGAGAACATGGGCGCGCAGATGGTGCGCGAGGTCGCCTCCAAGACGTCCGACAAGGCCGGCGACGGCACCACCACCGCGACCGTGCTCGCGCGCGCCATCTACGAGGAAGGGCTCCGCCTCGTCGCCGCCGGGCACAACCCGATGGACCTGAAGCGCGGGATCGACAGGGCGGTCGAGGTCGTGACCGAGGAGCTGAAGAAGCAGTCGAAGCCGACGCAGGGCAAGAAGGACATCGCCCAGGTCGGCACCATCTCGGCCAACGGCGACGAGACCATCGGGGACATCATCGCGCAGGCGATGGACAAGGTCGGCAAGGAGGGCGTCATCACGGTCGAGGAGGCGAAGGGCCTCGAGACGACGCTCGAGGTCGTCGAGGGCATGCAGTTCGACCGCGGTTACGCCTCGCCTTACTTCGTCACGAACCCCGACCGCATGGAGGCCGTCCTCGAGGACGCGTACATCCTCATCACGGAGCGGAAGGTCTCCGCGATGGCCGATCTCATCCCGATCCTGGAGCAGGTGGCCCGCTCCGGGAAGCCGCTCCTCATCATCGCGGAGGAGGTCGACGGAGAGGCGCTCGCCACCCTCGTCGTGAACAAGCTGCGCGGCACGCTCCACGTCTGCGCGGTGAAGGCGCCGGGCTTCGGCGACCGCCGCAAGGAGATGCTCATCGACATCGCGACGCTCACCGGCGGCCAGCTGGTCGCCGAGGAGCTCGGCATCAAGCTCGACCAGGTCACCCCGAAGGAGCGGGGGCGCGCGAAGCGGATCGTCGTCGACAAGGACAACACCACCCTCGTCGGCGGGGCCGGCAAGAAGGCCGCCCTCGAGGCGCGCGTGAAGCAGATCCGCACCCAGATCGAGGAGACGACGAGCGACTACGACCGCGAGAAGCTCCAGGAGCGGCTCGCGAAGCTCGTCGGCGGCGTCGCCGTCATCAACGTCGGGGCGGCCACCGAGACCGAGATGAAGGAGAAGAAGGCCCGGGTCGAGGACGCGCTCCACGCGACTCGGGCGGCCGTCGAGGAGGGCATCGTGCCCGGCGGCGGCGTCGCGTACCTGCGCGCGCTGAAGGCGCTGTCGAAGCTCGACCTGCCGGAGGGCGACCAGCGGTTCGGGGTCCAGATCGTCCGGCGGGCGCTCGAGGGGCCGGCCCGCCGCATCGCGGTCAACGCCGGCTGGGACGGCGCGGTGGTCGTCGCCAAGATCGTCGAGGGGACGGGCGGGTTCGGCTTCAACGCCCAGACCGAGAAGTACGAGGACCTCGAGAAGGCGGGCGTCATCGACCCCACGAAGGTCTCGCGGACGGCCCTCCAGAACGCCGCCTCGGTCGCGAGCCTCCTCCTCACGACGGAGGCGATGGTCGCCGAGAAGCCGAAGAAGAAGCCGAAGGCGCTGCCGTCCATGGGCGGCGGGGGGATGGGCGGCATGGGCGGGATGGGCGGCGACATGGAGGACATGGATTACTGAGGGCCGGCCAAGCGCCCGGAATCATTGAAGGGTGACGCTGGAGCGGCCAAGCGCCTGGAATCATTGGGTGTCCCTCAGGGTGTGGCCGGTTGTCCCCGGCCCCGGTACAATGGGAACCACGGTGAGCGGTCTCGCGTAGCGCGGACCGCTTCCGATGACGAGGGCAGCCGCTACTACGCTTCCGAAAGGGCGGAACCCGGCAGTCGTCGTCAGCGGGGCCAGGCGTCGAGAGACGCCTGGCCCCGCGTCTTTTCGGGCCTTCGATATCGGTTTCGGATGGCGCGAGTCCCCCGCGGCATTACGCCCCGCCCATGTCGACCTACCGCAAGCCTTCCGAGGACGAGCTGCGCGAACGGCTCACGCGCGAGCAGTACGAGGTCACGCAGCGGGAGGGCACCGAGCCTCCCTTCCAGAACGCGCTCTGGAACGAGCACCGCCCCGGGATCTACGTGGACGTCGTCTCCGGCGAGCCGCTCTTCAGCTCGCTCGACAAGTTCGACTCCGGCACGGGCTGGCCCAGCTTCACCCGCCCCCTCGACCCCGGCGCCGTGCAGACCCGGACCGACCGCCACCACGGCATGGTGCGGACGGAGGTGCGCTCGAAGGCCGCGGACTCGCACCTCGGCCACGTGTTCGACGACGGGCCGGCGCCGACGGGCCTGCGCTACTGCATGAACTCCGCCTCGATGCGCTTCATCCCCGTCGAGAAGCTCGAGGAGGAGGGGTACGGGCGGTTCCTGCCGCTCTTCCAGGGCGCCGGCGGAAGGGCGGCCCCGTGAAGCTGGCCGCGCTCCTCGGGGCCGCCGCGCTCGCGGCGGTCGGGGCGCGGGCGCTCTTCCTCCCGGTGGAGGCGCCCGTCGTGCGCCAGGCCGCCATCGGCAACCCGAGCTGCGGGACGCGCCCCGGCGCCGCCGGGCACGGCACGCCGCTCGCCCCGAAGCCGGGGAACCAGCTCGCGATCTTCGCCCAGGGCTGCTTCTGGGGCGTCGAGGAGCGGTTCCGGAAGGTGCCGGGCGTCGTGGCGACCGCGGTCGGCTACACGGGCGGACGCACCTCGAACCCGAGCTACGAGGACGTCTGCACGCACCGCACCGGCCACGCCGAGGCGGTGCTCGTCGAGTTCGACCCGTCGAAGGTGAGCTACGCCGAGCTGCTGGCGTTCTTCTGGCGCACGCACGATCCCACGAGCGGCGATCGCCAGGGGCCGGACGTCGGCTCGCAGTACCGCTCCGCCGTCTTCACGTTCGGCCCCGAGCAGCAGACGGCCGCGCTCGCCTCGCGCGACGAGGCGCAGAAGCGGCTGCAGGACCGCATCACCACGCAGATCGCTCCGGCGGGTCCGTTCTGGCTCGCGGAGGAGTACCACCAGCAGTGGGACGAGCGGCACGGCTACCTCTCGTGCCCCGCGCCGCACCGCGCGCGCGAGAGGCGCGACAAGAGCTGACGCTCCGCCGCGGCTCAGTCCGAGATCGGCAGCGGCTTCACGCCCGTCACGTCCGTCTCCGGCGAGACGTAGCCGATCGCGCCGGGGGTCCCGCGCACGTAGGCGACCACGTCCGCGTCGGACGGCAGCTGCTCCGGTGGCGCGTCGTGCCCCTCGGCGACGCGGCGCTTCCAGAACACCTTCAGCGCGAACGCCGTCTTGCCCATGACGCCGCTCAGGAAGTGCAGGCGCGTCATCGACCGCTCGGGCGGCTCGACGGGATGCACCGCCGCCCCGTCGGGCCAGCGCGTCGTCCTCTTGAGGAAGAGGTCCGAGAGCTCCCTCCGCGTGAACGCCTGCGCGCCGTTCGAGGGGTGGACGACGATCCGGATCGACGTCTCCTCGGCAGAGGTGGGGAACGCCGCGGCGAGGCAGGTCAGCGCGGCGAGCAGGGCGACGATCCCGGTCCGCATCGAGGTCCATTGTCCGTGGTGCGGCGATGCGCCGCAACGGGGCTTCGCGCACCGTGAAGACGGTACGGCGAGACCGGAGGGCGGGTGCGTCGCTGTGCGCGAAGGGAGCTACGCGGCGCCGCCGTCGCCGCCGTCTCCGACGCCGGACGTGCCGGGCGCGTGGAACGACCCCGTCCGCTCGCCGATGGGCACCGGCGGCAGGTCGCGCGAGGCGATGTAGACCACGTTCCGGGTGGACTTCTTCCCGCGGTACATGGCGCGGTCGGCGAGCTCCACGAGCTCGGACTTCGACTCGGCGTGCTCCGGGAAGCTGGCGAGCCCGATCGACGCGGTGATGCGGACGCGGGCGCCCTCCCGCGAGAGGAACCGATGATCCTCGATGGCCCTGCGCACGCGCTCCGCCACCTTGAGCGCGCCGCCCGAGTCGATGCCGACGAGGAGCACCACGTACTCGTCCCCGCCGTAGCGCACCACGATGTCCTCGTCGCGGACGCACGAGCGCAGCACGCGCGCCACCTCCACGAGCATGCGCGAGCCGGAGAGGTGCCCGTGCTGGTCGTTCACCGCCTTGAAGTGGTCGAGGTCCATGAAGAGGACCGTGAACGAGCGGCCGCTCGCGACCTCCCGGTCGAGCGCGAGGTGCAGGTAGCGCGTGTTGTAGAGGTGCGTGAGGTCGTCGATGTAGACGAGGTGCTCGACC
Source organism: Anaeromyxobacter sp. (assembly GCA_035702465.1). Taxonomy (GTDB): domain Bacteria; phylum Myxococcota; class Myxococcia; order Myxococcales; family Anaeromyxobacteraceae; genus Anaeromyxobacter. The sequence goes on from DASSQM010000010.1 coordinate 7,893, forward strand.
TGCCTCAGCCGGCCCAGCGTGCGGAGCGCGATGCCGAGGTGGCGGCACAGGAACGCGGCGCTCTCCGCCACGTAGTGCGGCAGCGGCCCCGGCACGAGCACCGCCACCGCGCCGACGAGCGTCCCCTCGTCGGTGACGGTGAGGCACGCCACGTGGGAGGCGCCGTGGATGGGCGCCGCGAGCGGCACCGCCTTCATCGCCGGGCCGTAGGCGTCGAGGTCCGCGAGCGCCGCGCGGCAGGCGGTGAGGAGCTCGGCGGCCTCCGCGTACTCGAGGCCGTGCGCGCCGGACGGCACCCAGGCGCCCTCCGCGACGCGCTCGACGAGCGCGCACGCCTCGCTCCCGCACTCCGACGCGACGGCGGCGAGCGCCATCGGGACGAGCCGGTCGCGATCGAGCGTGGAGGAGATGCGCTGGCCGGCCTCGAAGAGCTTGAGGTGCGTGCGGAGCGAGAGGTTCTCGTCGAGCAGCGCCCGCGTGGCGAGGCAGCGCTGGACGGACAGCTGCAGCGTCTCGGGCGTCACGGGCTTCACGAGGTAGTCGGCCGCGCCCGCCTTCATGGCGCGCACCGCCGGGTCCACCTTGTCGAGCGCGGTGATGACGATGACGCCGATGTTCGGGTCGAGCTGCTTCGCGAGGCCGAGGAGCTCGAGGCCGTCCTTCGAGCCCGGGAGGATCACGTCCGTGAGCAGCACGTCGAAGCGGCGCGCCGCGAGCATCGCCGCCGCCGAGTCCGCGCCGTCCGCCACCTCCACGTCGTACCCTGCGGAGCGCAGGTAGTCGGAGTACACGGTCCGCGCGAAGCGCTCGTCGTCCACGAGCAGCACCGACTGACCCATCGGCTCACGATATCATGGCGGGGTGGACTCCCTGGCCGCCAGGAAGGCGCTCCTCTTCTCCGCGGGCGGCGTGCGGCTGGCGCTGCGCGTGTCGCAGCTCAAGGAGATCGTCGCGGTGGGGGAGGGTGAGGGTGAGGTGTGCGCGCGTGGGGAGACCGTCCCCACCGCGTTCGTCTCGACCGTGCTCGGCCTCCCGGCCGGCCCCTCGCCGTACGCGCTCCTCACGGAGGGCAGCCCGCGCGCCGCCCTCCGCGTCGAGGCGCTCCACGGGATCGTGGACCTCGGCAGCGCAGAGGTGTTCCAGCTCCCCGCGCGCACGGTGCTGCCTCAGCCGCCGCCGTTCACGGGCGCCATCGTGAAGGGCGGCGTGGTGGCGCTCGAGCTCGCCGTGGCGACCCTCGGCTTCGCGCCCCTCGAGCCCGCCGTCGAGGAGGTCGCGCCTCCTCCCGACGTGGGCGGCGGCGATCGCGAGCTCCGCTTCTCGCGCGGATCGCGGTGCTTCGCCGTGCCGCTCTCGCTGCTCGTGCAGGTGCTCGACGCGCCGCGGGTCGCGCCGGTCCCGCTCGCGCCGCCGTCGCACCTCGGGCTCCTCTACCACGGGCGCGCGCTGCACCCGGTGCTCGACGTCGGCGTCCTCTACGGCGACCCGCCGGGGCTGCCCGCCCGGCGGGCGCTGCTCCTCGACGCAGGCGGGACCGGGATCGCGGTCGCGGCCGACCGGGTGCTCGGCCCGGGGGAGGCCGACGTCGACCTCCTGAGGCCGCCCTGGGACGCCGTGTTCGCGGCCTGACGAGCGGCCCGAACAGCGCGAAACTCCGCGTAAATCTTGACATTAGGAGGATCGGGGCGTTACTGGATACGATCCTCTCTTTGGCTCCCCTGACGGGGGCGGACCTTTGCCCATGCCCAAGAACCTCCTCCTCGCGGACGACTCGATCACGATCCAGAAGGTCGTCGGCATCACCTTCGCGAGCGAGGACTTCAAGGTCACGGTCGTCGACAACGGCGAGGACGCGGTGTCGAGGGCGCGCGAGCTCAAGCCCGACGTCATCCTGGCCGACGTCGTCATGCCCCGGAAGAACGGCTACGAGGTCTGCGAGGCGGTGAAGACGGATCCGTCGCTGAAGCACATCCCGGTGCTGCTCCTGTCCGGCACGTTCGAGGCGTTCGACGAGTCGCGCGCGCGGCAGGCGAAGGCCGACGGGCACATCGCGAAGCCGTTCGAGAGCGGCGCGCTCATCAACAAGGTGAAGGAGCTCGTGGGCGGCGCTCCGGCCGCCCTCGCGGCGCGCCCCGCGGCCCCCGCCGTGGCCGCAGCGGCGCGCCCCGCTGCTCCGTCGCCCGTCGCCGCGGCGCGGCCGATGGGCGCTCCAGCGGGAGCTCCCGTCGCGCCTCGCCCCGCGCCCGGCGCGCCGCCCGCCGGCGCGCGCCCGGGCGCTCCGATCCCACCCGGCGCGCGCCCGCCCGGCCCCGGCATGCCGCCCGGCGCGCCGCGCCCCGGTGCCA
>DASSQM010000011.1:0-3432 GCA_035702465.1 Anaeromyxobacter sp.
TCGAACGAGATGGTCTCCTCGCCGGATGGCCCCTTGATCATGAGGCCCGTCGACTCGAAGCCCGTCCCCACGCCCAGCCACGCCGTGCGCGGGGCGGTCGGCGTGAAGGCGTGGCGGGCCATGATGCCGATGCGGGCGGACCCCGCCCCGCAGTCGAGCCCGTTCGTCGCGCACACCGCGCGCACGTCGCGCGCGGCGTCGCCGCCTCCGCCGTCGAGGTAGAGCAGCAGCGTGAGCGAAGGAGACGGGCGGAAGCCCGCCTCGAGCTGGAACAGCATGAACCCCGGCCACCAGTCCGACGTGTGGCCGAGGTTCCCGCCGACCGGTCCTGCCGTGTACGCGCCGCCCGTGCCGAGCGAGAAGGTCAGGGCGAGCGGCGAGCCCGGAGGAGGTGGCGCGGGCGGGGGCGGCGACGCCGCCGGCGGCTGGAACGGCGGCGGCTGCGGCGGGTACGCCTGGGGAGGCGGCGCCGTCGGCGCGTCGGGTGGATACGCCTGCGGCGGGGGAGGCTCCCGCGGCGGCTCCGCGGGGAAGCCCTGCGGCGGCGGAGGCGGCCCCTCCGGCGGCGGCGGCGTGGGCGGCGTCGCGGGCGCGGCGGGGAACGCGGGACCCGCGGGGCCGGCCGCCGAGGCTCCCGCGTACGCGACGCGAAGCACCTCGCTCCGCGCGAACCGCCGGATCGAGCCGTCGGGGAGCTGGATGGCGACCCCGGCGGCGGGGTCGTCCTCGAAGACCGTCCCGAGCGCGCGTCCGCCGTTCGCGAGGAACACCGTGTCGAGCGGCGCGCCGGCCGCCGCGGCGAGCGCGGCCGCGAGGACGAGAGCGAGCATGGCGAATCCCTCCCGGCCGCATCTTCGCGCGCGGAGGAGCGCCGCTCAAGGCGCGAACGGCACGCGACCTCCGGACGCGGGCGAAGGGAGGAGGTCGATCGGATCTCGGGGTGAGCTCGCCCGGTGAGCGTCACCGCGACAGCGGGACCGTCACGCGCGTCGATTGCGGGCAACATCCGGATCCCCCGCCGCTCATCGCGACCGTCGCCGCTGCGCTCCCGGGACTCTCGGAGCGCGCCCCGCCCGCACGCCCCTCGCGGCGCGCGTGACGGCGCGGCTGCGGCGGGGAGGGGCCGCGCTCTACGGAGATCCGCAGGCGCCGAGCTTGCGCGCCAGCAACGCCTCCTCGTCCGGATTGCGGGCGAGCCGCAGCGCGGACCGGAGCAGCTCCGCGGCGCGCGTGCGTCGCCCGGCGCGGAGCTCGAACTCCGCCATCGCCGCGGGGAGGAACGGGTAGCGCCGGAGCCGGTCGCGCTCCTCGATCTCCGCGAGCGCGCGCAGCCCGGCCTCCGGGCCCTCCGCCATGCCCACCGCGATGGCGCGGTTCAGCGCCACGACGGGCGTCGGCCGGAGCCGGAGCAGGAGATCGTAGAGCTCCAGGATCGACGTCCAGTCGGTCTCCTCGAAGCTCGCCGCGGCCGCGTGCTGCGCCGCGATGGCGGCCTCGACGTGCCACGCGGTGAGCGCGTCGCCCTCGGCGGAGAGGTCGAGGCGGCGCAGGCCCTCGCGGATCGCGTCCCGGTCCCAGCGGTCGCGATCCTGCTCGGCGAGGAGCAGGAGGTTGCCGTCGTCGTCCACGCGCGCGGGCAGGCGGGCGGCGAGGAAGCAGAACAGCGCGAGGAGCGCCTGCGTCTCGGGCCCGGCCGCGGCGGGGAGACGCGAGAGCATGAGCGCGAGGCGTGTCGCCTCCTGGCAGAGGTCCTCACGCACCGCGTGGTGCGGATGCGCGCCGTGGTACCCCTCGCTGAACAGGAGGTAGACGGCGTCGCGCACCGCCGGGGCGCGCGACCGCACCTGCGCGTCGTCGCGGACCTCGAACAACGCCCCGCGATCCGACAGCACGTGCCGCGAGCGGAAGAGCTGCTTCTCGATCGCCGTATCCGTCGAGAGGAACGCCTGCGCGATCTCGGCCACCGAGAAGCCGCAGAGGTACTTGAGGACCACCGCGACCTGCGCCGGGCGCGACAGCGCGGGATCGCAGCACGAGAACATGAGGCGCAGCTCGTCGTCGGGGATCGCGTGCTCGGAGGCGTCCGGCGCGGCCTCCGCGGCCGCGGACTCGAGCGCCCGCGCCAGCTCCTCGGCGCCGCGCTCGACGTGCGCGCGGTGCCGGAGGAGGTCGATGGCCCGGTTTCGCGCCGATCGCATGAGCCAGGCGGCGGGATTCGCCGGCCGCTCGCCGAACTTCCAGGTCTCGAGCGCGCGGACGAGCGCGTCCTGCACCGCGTCCTCGACGAGCGGAACGTTCCGCACGCCGAGGACGCGGACCAGGGACGCGATCATCCGCCCCGCCTCGCGGCGGAACAGGTGGTCCGCGACCTGGGCGCCCGGGTCGGTCACATCGCGCGGACGGGCCGGATCTCGACCGCGCCGTCCTTGTCGTAGATGGGACAGCCGCGAGCGATCTCGACCGCCGCGTCGACGTCCTTCGCCTCGACGATGGCGTAGCCGCCCACGAGGTCCTTCGCCTCGGCGTACGGCCCGTCGGAGACCGCCCTGCGCGTCCCGCGGACCACCTTCCCGGTCGTCTCGAGCGGCGCGCCGTGGCCGTCGTAGGCGCCGGATCGCTTGAGCCCCTCGAACCAGTCGAGCCACTTCTTCATGTACTGCTGGAGCTGCTCGGGGGAGTCGCCGCGGGTGTCGCTGCCGCGGAAGAGAAGCATGAACGCTGCCATGGTCGACCTCGCTGTGTGGAGCCGGCGGATTCCGGCTCTCGTCCCGTCGACGATCGGCCGGCGCCGATCCGGACATCGCGCGCCCGGAGAGCGTGCGCCCGCGCCGGTTGGGGCTGCGGGGAAGGCTCCCCGCGCCGGTCCCGCTACTTCCCGCCCGGCCCGGCGAGGCGCGCCTCGAGCGCGCGGACCTTCGCGAGGCGCCGCGCGTGCCGCTCCTCGCCGTCGAAGCGCGCCGCGAGGAACGCGTCGGCGATCTCGAGGGCGAGCGCCTCGCCCACGACGCGCGCCCCGAGGGCGAGGACGTTCATCGCGTCGTGCTCCACGCCCTGGTGCGCGGAGTAGGTGTCGTGGCAGGTCCCCGCGATGACGCCGCGGAACTTGTTCGCGGCGGCCGCCACCCCGACGCCGCTCCCGCACACGAGGACGGCGCGCTCCGCCCGGCCTTCGAGGATCGCGCGCGCGGCCGCCTCGGCGTGATCCGGGTAGTCGCTCGGGGACGCGTCGTGCGCGCCGAGGTCGAGCACGTCGTGTCCCCGCGAGGCGAGATGGGTCCGGAGCCTCTCCTTGAGCCCGAACCCGGCGTGATCGGCGGCGAGCGCGACGCGCATGCGATCGTTCCTCTAGCCCGCGGCTTCCGGTGCGCACGGGAAAATCCGGCGCCAGCGCGCCGGCGTGCGGGAAGCGCGCGCGGTGCGCACATCGCCGGT
>DASSQM010000012.1:0-6920 GCA_035702465.1 Anaeromyxobacter sp.
GAAGCTCGCAGACGACAGGGTCGCGCGGTTCGCGCGCCAGCTCCTCGTGCCGGGCTTCGGCGAGCTGGCGCAGCTCCGGCTCCAGGAGGCGCGCGTGCGCGCCGTGGGCGCGCCCGGCGCCGCGTCGGCCGCGCTCGTCTACCTCGTGCAGGCGGGGATCGGACGGCTCTGGCTCGACGACGCCGAGCCCGTCTCCCCCGCGGACCTCTCCGGCTGGCTCTTCCACCCCGACACCGTCGGCTCGCCGCGCGCCGAGGTCGCGCGCATGGCGCTCGCGCCGCTCTCGCGGTTCACGGACGTCGCGCGGTATCCCGTGGGCGGCGTGCCCACCGCGACGCTCGTCGCGGCGACGTCGGCCGTGCAGGCGCTCCAGGCCGCGGAGGCGGCGCGGCGCGCGGGCGTGCCGCACGTCGTGCTCGAGCCCGACGCCGACGGCGGGTCGGTGGTCGCGATCCCCCCGCGCGCGCCGTGCTACGCGTGCGCGCGGTCGACGGGGGGCGCGGAGCGGCCGCCCACGGCCGCGACGGCGGCGCTCGCCGCGCTCGCCGCGGCGGAGCTCGTGCAGATGATCGCGGATCCGGGCGGCATCCCGGGCCGCCGCGTCGACCTCGTCCGCGGCATCGCGAACGCGCAGGCGACGACGCGGCTCGCGGGCTGCGCATGCGCCGTCGATCCGCGCCAGGTCGCGCCCCCCTCGTCGACCGCGGCGCAGGCCCAATCTCCGGCGCGAAAGTCGTAATCGGCGGCCGTCCGATTGAATGGCGACGCGTCTCGAATATTGCGTAAGGTCGCGGAACGGCAGCCGAATATAGATACCCGCCCCGGCGGTGCCGATTTGCGCCGGAACACCTCCAAGGTATACTGCGGCAAAAGCGCTCGTCGCCCCCGCCCGCGCCAGGGCGAGCGGCGCGACCGGAGGACGGGATGGACACCCAGCAGGGCAACGGGTTCGTGATCTGGCTCACCGGGATGAACCGGGCGGGCAAGAGCACGCTCGCCGCTCATCTCGCCTCCCGCCTGGCCGCAGCGGGCAGGGCGGTGGCGCTGCTCGACGAGGACGGCGACGCGTCGCTCCTGCTCGAGGGGCTCGGGACGTCGAAGGAGGACCACGCCAAGGCGGTGGCCCGGCTCGGCTTCACGGCGAAGGCGCTCGTCCGCGCCGGAGGCATCGCCGTGTGCGCGGCGCTGTCGCCGTACCGCGACGCGCGCGAGCAGCTCCGCAAGGAGGCGCGCCGCTTCGTGGAGGTCTTCGTCGACTGCTCGATGGAGAAGCTCCAGCAGCGGGATCCGGAGGGCATCTACAAGCGGGCCCTCGCGGGCGAGCTCCGGCAGGTGCCCGGCGTCGACGTGCCGTACGAGCCGCCCACGCACGCGGACGTCGTCGTCCACACCGATCAGGTGTCCGTCGACGACGCCGGCAAGGCGATCTTCCAGGCGCTCGTCGACCTCAAGTTCGTCGGGCCGACCGAGTTCGGCCGGCTCACCGGCGGGCTGCGGCCGCGCCGCGGCAAGCCGGGGAAGGGCGCGAAGGCAGGCAAGCCTTCGAGGACGGCGCGGGGACGGAAGGCGCGCGCCAAGAACGGCGCGACCGCCGCGCTGCGGAAGGCGCCCCGCAAGGTCGCCGCCCGCACCGCCCGGACGCGCGCGCGGTGACCGGAATTCGACATCCGGCCGGGGCACCTTTCGCGAAGCGAAATGTGCCCGGCCGCTCCTCACCGGTCACGCAGTAGCTCCTGGCCCTCGCCGCCGCGCAGCTGTCGCCTCCCGCGCGGATTTCCGCTATGGGTCTGCGCGCCATGGCCTCCGCACCGCTCGAAGCCCTGCGCCGCGCGTCCGCCGCGAAGCTCGCGCGCATGAAGCAGGAGATCGCGTCCGCCGGCAGCGCCCTCGTCGCGTTCTCCGGCGGCGTCGACTCGACGTTCGTGCTCGCCGTCGCCGCCGAGGTGCTGGGCGAGCGGGCCGTCGCGCTCACTGCGCACTCGCCGTCCGTGCCGATGTCGGAGCGCGACGAGGCGCGGCGCCTGGCGGCCGCGCTCGGCGTTCGCCACCTCGAGCGCCAGAGCCGCGAGCAGGACGATCCCGGCTACGCCGCGAACTCCACCGATCGCTGCTACTACTGCAAGCGCGAGCTGTACCGGCTCTGCGGCGAGGCGGCCGCGGCCGACGGGATCGCCGCGATCCTCGACGGCTTCAACGCGGACGACCGCCGCGATCACCGCCCCGGGCACCGCGCCGCCGAGGAGCGCGCCATCCGCTCGCCGCTCGCGGAGGCGGGCCTCTCGAAGGACGAGGTCCGCGCCTGGAGCGAGGCGTACGGCCTGCCGACCTGGGACAAGCCGCAGATGGCCTGCCTCGCCTCGCGCATCCCGTACGGCACGCCGGTCACGCCGGAGCGGCTCGCGCAGGTGGAGCGCGCCGAGGCGGGCGTCCGCGCGCTCGGGTTCCGCGACCTGCGCGTGCGGCACCACGGCGACCTCGGGCGCGTCGAGATCGGCGAGGCGGAGCTGGGCCGCGCCTTCGAGCGGCGCGCCGACATCGCGCGCGCGGTGAAGGCGGCGGGGTTCAAGCTCGCGGCGCTCGATCTCGAGCCGTTCCGCTCCGGGCGCATGAACGAGGTCGCGGGCGTCCGGCTCCCCGTGGTATCCGGGGAGCCGTGATCGCACGGCGCGCCGCCGCTCTCGCCGCCCTCGCGCTCCCGGTGGCCGCCGCCGCGCTCGAGCCGCGCTTCGATCACCGCGACACGCACGGGCCCTCCGCCGAGCTCTCGTTCGCGCACGACACCGTCGCGAAGGCGGGCTCCCCCACGGCCTCCACGTGGCGCCCCGCTGCGCGCGTGGCGTGGGGCTTCGACGTGTCGGGCGTGGGCGACGACCTCATGGTCGGGGTCACCGCTGCGCTCCGCTCCTTCGACGACCCGGAGCGCGGGCGCGTCCTCCTCGCGCTCGACGCGCGGTACCGCGGCTACTTCGGGACCGAGGAGCTGAAGACCTTCTTCGACCTCGGCGCCTGGGTGCCGCTCAAGTCGCGCCTCGCCGTCGGTCCGCTCGCGGGCCTCGGGATCGCCTACGACTTCTCGCGCCGGGCCGGGGTCTACGCCGCCGGCACGTTCGCGACCGCGTTCGGGCAGGCGCGGATCGCGTCGTTCGGCGCCGCGGTCGGCGCGCAGGTCCGCTTCGAGCTGCCGTAGGCGCCGGCGCAGCCCTCCAGGGTGGCGTCGCGAAAACCGCGCGGCCGGTGTCCTCGGCGTGTCGAGAGGCCGTTTTCTTGCGGCCAGGGTATCGAGTGGTAGCGTGTAGGCAAACGTAATCACATGTCGTAAGGAGCCTACATGTCGACCACGTTCGAGATGTCCCCCGGCGCGATTCCCCAGAGCGTTCCCAGCCGCCTGGAGCCCATGCTCATCCGGCTCCCGCCCGCCCTTGCGGCGGAGCTGCGCAACCTGGCGCGCACCACGCGGGTGCGCCAGTCGGACTACCTGCGCGAGGCGGTGGCGGATCTTCTCGCGAAGTACGGGCACCTACCCGCGAGCGAAGGGAGCGCGATGTGACGTCGCCTACCTCCAAGGAGGCGGGAGGGCGCCCTCCTGCGCCCCGTCTGCCGGCCGCCGCCTCGATCGCGCGGATCCGCCTCGTCCGCGTCGCCGTGGTGCGGTCCGCCGACGGCCTCATCGGCCAGCTTCCGACGGGAGCGCTCCAGGCGGGTACTGCACCGCCGCGAGGGTGAGCCCCCGGCCCGGCGCGCGCACCCCCCGATATCGCCCCCCGCCGTCGATCAGCTCCCGGGTCGCGCCGGCCGGCGACGCGCCGACCGCCTCCGCGACGGCGGCGCCGACGAGGTTCCGGACCATGGCGCGCACGAACCCGCGCGCCTCGATCACGACGGCGTGGAGGGGAGCCCACTCCGCGGACACGACCTCGGCGCGGAGCACGGTCTTCACGGTCGCGCGGCGCGCCCCGGCGCGCGCGACGGCCGCGAAGTCGTGGGTGCCGACCGCCTCGCCGAGCGCGGCGCGCAGGAGGACGGGATCGATCCGCGGCGCAGCGAGGTGCGGGAACGCGCGGGGGTCCGGCAGGCTCCACGCGTACGGCCGGAGCAGCTCCGGCGCCGGCGCGCCGACGAGGTACACGTAGGTGCGGCTCTCCGCCGTGTTGCGCGCGTGGAACGACGGGGCCACCCGGTGTGCCGCGAGCGCGAGGACGCCCTCCGGCAGCGCGGCGTTGAGGCCCCGCCGCAGCGCCTCCGGATCGAGGTCCGCGCGGATCGCGAAGCTCACCACCTGGCGGAGCGCATGTACGCCGGCGTCGGTGCGGGCCGCCACCGCGAGCGGCGCCCACACGCCGAGCGCGCCGAGCGCGCGCTCCAGCGCCGCCTGCACCGTGGGGAGGCCGGGCTGGCGCTGGAACCCACGGAAGCGGTCGCCCTCGTACAGGATCTCGACGGCGTAGGAGCGCCTCTCCACGTTGTCGTGCTAAGTATCGCGCACCGCGCACGCCCATGGCGCCAGGTACCGACGAGATCCCGCTCGATCAGGATCCCCGCCTCGACGGGGGTGAGTGGCTGTTCCGCAGGGGCGGGCAGGTGTTCGGCCCGGTGGATTCCCGCGGCGTCGCGGCGATGCTCTACCGGGGCGAGATCGACGGCCAGACGCCGCTCTCGACGGGCGACGGGAGCTGGCGACCGGTGTCGGCCGTCCCGATCTTCCTCGTCCACGCGAAGAAGGCGGAGGCCGCGGCGCGCGTCGAGCGCGAGGTCACCGGCGCGCGGCTGCTCCGCGAGCGGCGGAACCGCCGCCGCGCCGTCGCCGCGGTCGTCGGCGTCGTCCTGCTCGTCGCGGGCGCCGTCGGCACGGCCGTGTTCCTCACGCGCGGCACCGCGGGCACGAGCCCGCTCCTCGAGGACTTCGGCGCGGGGATCCGCATCGCGTCGGCGGCGAAGGTCGGCGTCTCGGGCCGCGCCGTCGAGGAGGACCTCGTCGACGTGCCGCTCGACGCGCCCGAGCGCGCCGCCGCGCCGAGGCGCCGCGCCGCCCGCCCGGCGTCTTCGCCCGCGCCGGCCCAGGGGACGGTCGCCGGCGGCGAGCTCGTGGCGGAGCACTTCGACGCGAAGAAGATCCAGGCCGTGGTCGGGCGCGAGCAGCGGACGCTCGCGCCGTGCTTCCGCGAGGAGGCGTCCCGATCGCCCGACTTCCGCGGCGACGTGCCGATCGAGTTCGCCATCGGCAACGACGGCCGCGTCGTGCAGCTCTGGATCGACGAGCCCCGCTTCCGCAAGGGGCCGCTCGAGCAGTGCCTCTCGACCGCGCTCGCCACCTGGCGCTTCGATCCCTTCCCCGGGCAGCGTCCCACCGTGTCGCTGGCGTTCCGGATCGGACGTTGACCCGCTCCGCAGAGAAGCTCGCCGCGAGGGCGGGGGAGCTGCCGGAGGGCTCCGTGCGGCGCCGGGTGATCGAGGGCGCGCGCCGCTTCAAGGCCGCCTGGGTGGAGTTCGGGCGGCTCCTCAGCGAGGTGAAGCGCGAGGGGCTGTGGCGCGAGTGGGGGTACGCGAGCTTCGAGCGCTACTGCGCGCAGGAGCTGTTCATCCGGCCGAGCACCGCCGACAAGCTGACGGCGAGCTTCGGGTTTCTCGAGCGGCACGAGCCCGACCTGGCGCGCACGCGGGGCGGCCACGAGGCGCCGCCGTTCGAGGTCATCGAGGTGCTCTCGCGCGCGGAGGCCGCGGGCAGGCTGTCCCACGAGGGCTGGCGCGAGCTCCGCGACGAGGTCCTCGAGCGGCCGCCGACGCCCGCCGCCCTGAACCGGCGGCTCGACGAGCGGTTCGGGGCTCCCCCGCCTCCGCCCGCGCCGCGCAAGGCGGAGCGCCTCGCGCGCCTGGCGTCGGCCGCGCGCCGGCTGGCGGAGGCGTGCCGCGCGGAGGGCGCCGTTCCGCGCGCCGTGGCGCAACGCGCCGCGGACCTCGCGGGGGAGCTCGAGGCGCTCGCGGGCGACACAGACGCTTGATCTCCCACGGTGCCGGCCGCACCTCCCACGATGTCCCGACGGAAGACCTGGGGACGGCAGGCCCCGGCCGATGCAGGGGCGGTGCGGGGAGGCGCTGGTTATGTTGCGTGGGACGGGTCTGCCGAGTCGCGGGGCTCCGTTTTGGTGGTAACATTCGTCGGGCGAGGTCAGCGTGAGCCGGAAAGAGCACCACCACGGAAACCTCTCGTGCTCGTTCTGCGGGAAGGGGCAACGCGAGGTCCGCAAGCTCATCGCGGGACCGACCGTCTACATCTGCGACGAGTGCATCCGCCTCTGCAACGACATCATCGCGGAGGAGGCGGAGCGCGACGAGGGCCGCCCGGCCGTATCCCTCCCGACGCCCGCGGAGATCAAGAGCTTCCTCGACGACTACGTCGTCGGCCAGGAGCGCGCGAAGAAGGTCCTCTCGGTCGCGGTCTACAACCACTACAAGCGCGTCTACTCGAAGAAGCCCGCCCGGCCCCAGCGCCCGGGCCAGGCGCGCGCCGGCCAGGAGGAAGTCGAGCTCCAGAAGTCGAACATCCTCCTCATCGGCCCGACCGGCTCCGGCAAGACGCTGCTCGCGCAGTCGCTGGCGCGCTTCCTCAACGTGCCCTTCACGATCGCCGACGCGACGAGCCTCACCGAGGCCGGGTACGTGGGCGAGGACGTCGAGAACATCATCCAGAACCTCCTCCACAACGCAGACTACGACGTGGAGAAGGCGGCGCGCGGCATCGTCTACATCGACGAGATCGACAAGATCGCGCGCAAGGGCGATCAGCCGAGCCCGACGCGCGACGTCGGCGGCGAGGGCGTCCAGCAGGCGTTGCTGAAGATCATCGAGGGCACGCGCGCGAACGTCACCCCGCGCGGCGGCAAGAAGTACAACCAGCAGGAGTACATCCAGGTCGACACCTCGAA
>DASSQM010000013.1:0-10158 GCA_035702465.1 Anaeromyxobacter sp.
CCCGCGCGCGAGCGCGATCGCGGCGCCCGGCGCGGCGCCCGGGAGCGGCCTCCTCCACAGGGTCGCGCCGGTGCGCAGGGCGATCGCGGTGAGCGTCGCACCCCGCGCGGCGACGACCGCACCGGGCAGGGCCGCGGCGAAGGCGCACCCGTCCGTCCGCCACAGCGGCGTGCCCGTGGCCCGCTCCACCGCGGCGACCGCGTGCGCGCCGGCCGCCACCACCACGCCGCCGGCGAGGAGGAGCCCGTCGCCGGCCGGGGCCCCGGCGTCGACGCCGAACGTCCTGCGGAACGAGAGGCGGCGCAGCGTCCCCGGCCCGAGCGCGCGCTGAGGGAGCGGCCGCGCCACGGGCGCCGCCGCCGGCGCGCCCGCCGCCGCGCGATCGCCCTCGGCGAGCTCCTCGATCTGCGCGAGCCGGTCGGCGGCGCTCGCCTCGAGCTCGGCGAGGTGGGCGTTCTCCGCCTGCCGCGGGTTGCGGGACCGGGCGACGCGGCCGAACTCGAGGGCGGCCTCGGAGAGCGCCCGGGCGAGGTCGAGCGGACGGCAGGGCACCGGCGCGCGGCCCGGCGCCGCGACCGTGCCCTGCGCGAGGTCGACCGCCAGCGCGCCGGGCGTCGCGCGGCCCGAGCGCGAGAGCGCGATGTCGTGCCGCGCCTCGCCGCGCCGAGCGGCCCGGATGAGCCCGTCGCAGCCAGCGCCGAGGTCGCGCAGCGCGAGGAACGGGAACCCGGGCACGGAGCCGATCTCCGCGCCGCCTGCCGCTCGCAGCACGACGCGCCCCGGGAGGAGCAGGGAGCCGAGGTCGGGGCGGCCGCCCTCGTACGCCGCGAGGAGGCCGTCGTCCTCGCCCAGCTCGAGGACGCAGTCGACGCGCGCCGGGCGCGCGGCGGCGCGCGGAGGGCGCGCCGGCGCGAGCGGTCGCGGCGCAGGGCCGGGGGCCGCCTCGACGCGGCGCAGGTCGCGGGCGGCGGCGCGGAGCCGCTGCGCCTCGCGCGCGCCGCCCTCGGGCAGGACCTCGGCGAGCTCGCGGCAGAAGGCGGCGCACGCCTCGAGCGCGGCCGCCGCGAGGTCCTCCGCGTCGACCTCGACGTCCTGCGCGAGGATGCGCGACGGCCGCGACACGGCGACGACCGTGAGGAGCACGGCGGGGCCGCGGCGGCGCAGGAGCACCTCGGTCTCGCCGTCCGGAAAGGCGACGGTCGCGTGCGGCGCCCCCGCCACCACGCGCGCGATGGCGCGAAGCAGCGCCTCGAGCGAGGGCAGGAGCGGCCCCTCCGCGCGCCCGGCCGAGATGTCGATCCCGTCCACCTCGATGGCGAGCGCGTCCACGACCGCGCGCGCGGCCGCGGCGCGCGCCGGCCCGGCCGCCCGCCGCAGGGCGGCCCGCAGCTCGGGGTCGTGGCGCCAGCTCGTGCCGGTGCGGAAGCGGATCATCCCCATCCAGCATCACCGCGGAATCACGGCGTTTCAACGTTGACAGGGCAGGGGACGGGCACCAAGATGACGACCTCCATTCCTTTCGGACAACAAGGGTGTACATGACGTTCACCGAAGCCGCGATCGAGGTCCTGCGGCGCGAGGGAAAACCCCTTCACTTCAAGAAGATCGCCGAGATCGCCATCCGGGAGAACCTGCTCGACCACGTCGGCAAGATCCCGGAGGAGACCATGGCGGACCAGCTCGCGGCGCACTGCCGCCAGCCGCGGGCCGAGCGGCTCGTCGCGCCGGTGCAGCCGGGGACGTTCGCGCTCGTCGAGTGGGGGCTCGAGGAGGATCCGACCGGGCTCGAGAGCCTCGTCGAGCTCCCCGTCGAGGACGAGCTGCTCTACCGCGGCCGCGAGCGGCACCCGGTGCCGTCGCGCGACATCGCGCGGAGCGCAGGCCGCGGCGAGGGCGGCAGGGCGCGGCGGCGCGACGAGGAGGAGCGGCGCGGCCGCCGCTTCCCGCCGCCCGCCGAGGTCGCCTACGAGATCCTCGCCGGCGCGGGGCGCCCGCTCGGCCTCGTCGAGATCGCGGCGCAGGGCGCGGAGCGGCTCCTCATGCCGGACGCGTTCGTGCGGGACACGGCGTCGCTCCAGGCCGCCCTCGCCGAGGACAACCGGCGGCGCGAGTCCGCGGGGCGCAAGCCCCTCTTCCAGATCGAGGCCGAGGCGGTGACGCTCGTCGCCCAGCCGGAGCCCGGCGAGCGCGTCGTCGCGGCGGCTCCGGCCGCCGCCCGCGCGCCCTCGTCTCCCGCCGAGATGCGTCGCGCCGCGCTCGCTGCCCTGCGCAGGAGGCTGCGCGACTGCGACGGGCCGACCGTCGAGCACGTCGCCGGCAAGCTGCTCGAGAAGCTCGGGCTGCGCGACCTCAAGGTGGCGAAGCGCGGGCGCGAGCACGTCGTGTACACCGGCAAGCGGCGCATGGGGCTCGGCGACGTGCGCCACGCGATCCGCATCGTCCGCGGGGGTGCCGACGCCGGGCGGCGCGACGTCTCGGACCTCAGACGCGATCTCGTGCACTACGGCGCGCAGATCGGCCTCCTCGTCACGCCCGGCGACGCCGCCCGCGAGGCGCGGGGCGAGGCCGGCGCGGCCGGGCAGCTCCCGGTCCTGCTCCTCTGCGGCGAGGCGCTCGCCGAGGCGCTCGCGGACGCGGGCGTCGGCTGCGTGCCCATCGTGGTCCCGGAGGTGGACGAGGCATTCTTCCAGGCCGCGGCGGAGACCGCCGAGAAGGAGGAGGCCGCTCGACGCGCCCGCCGCGAGGAGCGCGAGCGGCGCGACCAGCGCGAGCCGCGGCAGCCTGCGCCCGAGCGCCCGGCGGAGGTCGCCGCCGACGAGTCGGCCGCGGCGCAGGCGGAGCCGCCGGCCGCGAGCGAGGTCCCGCCGCGGACCGGGGCGTCCCCGGAGCCCCTGGAGGTGCTCGCCGAGCTGGAGGACGGTGGCGACGGCGACGACGAGGGCGAGGACGAGGGGCCCGAGGCGGCGGCGGCGCAGGAGGTGTCGGTGCCCGGCGAGGCCGGCTCGCCCGACGCCGGCGCGGCCGGCGATCGCCGGCGTCGCCGGCGTCGCCGGCGCAGGCGCGGCGGGCGCGGACGCGGACGCGAGGGCGCCGCGCCGGGCGCGGCGGGTCCGTCCCCGGATCAGCCCGGAGCGACCTCACAGCCACAGGCGCAGGGCGAGGGCGGTCCGCCACCGGGCGCCGCCGCGGCGAGCTCGCCGCGCGAGCCGGAGCCGGCGCCCGCGCCCGCCCCCGAGCCGCCGAGTGCGCGCGCTGACTCCGGCGACGGCGGCAACGGCGCAGGCGGCGGCGGAAGCTCGGCCTGACTCGCGCCGCCCGGCCGGTGCGCGGCCCGCCCACGTTGCGGGCTCGCCGCGGCCTTGCTACGACCAACCGGTGATCGTGCATCCCACTTGCGGCGGCGTCGGTGACGCCCGCGATCGCGGCAACCTGGTGCCGCCGTGAGGCTCGCCGCCGCGCTCGTCGTCGCGTCGCTCGCCGCCTGCTCGCGCGGACCCGGGAAGATCCACGTCCGCACCGTGCGCGTCGCGGACGGCGCCGTGACGCCGGCGCTGCGCGAGGTCGGCATCGACGAGGCGGCGCTCGACGACGCCGCGCGCGCTGCGCTGCGCAGCGCCGGGTTCGCGTTCGGCGAGGGCGCGCGGCCCCACATCGCGGAGGTGAGCGGCGCCTCCGTGCGGCTCGCCGCCCCGAACGCGTCCGGCGGCGCTCCCCGGCTCGAGATCGCGGTGGAGGTGGCGCTCGTCCCGACCGACGGCGGAGAGCCGGGCGCGGTCCGCGAGACCGGCACCGCCGCCGCGCCGGTCGGCGGGGGCGACCCCGCGACCGCCGCGCGCGCAGCGCTGGCCGAGGCCGCGCAGCGCGCGGCGGAGTCGCTCCTGCTCGGCTTCGCGGAGGAGGCGAAGCCCATCGACAAGCTCGTCGGCGACCTCGAGTCGCGGGATCCGCGCGTCCGCGATCACGCCGTGCGCGTGCTCGCCGATCGGCGCGGCGCGGCCAGCGCGGCGGTCCCGGCGCTCATCGCGCGCCTCAAGGACGAGGACCCGCGCGTCGTGCACCGCGCGGTCGGCGCGCTCGCGCAGATCGGCGATGCGCGCGCGGTCGGCCCGCTCATCGATCTCTCGCGCAACGGCGACGCCGCGCTCGCCGCCCGGGTGGCGCGGCTCATCGGGGACATCGGCGGGCCGGAGGCGGAGGGGTACCTGCTCACGCTCGAGGCGGGCCACCCGGACCCGCGGGTGCGGAAGGCCGCGCGCGAGGCGCTCGGGGAGATGCGGGCGCGCGCCGAGCAGGGGGGCGCCCTGTCCGCCCGGAAGTGATTTTCCCGCCGGCTTTTCGAGTAGGATGCGGCGCACCATGAGAGCGAGTACGGCCCTCTCCCTCGCCGCGTTCGCGGCGGCGTGCGCGCACGCGCCGCCGGCGCCGCGCGCGACCGGGCCGGCGGACTACTTCCCGCTCGCGGTCGGGAACGAGTGGGTCTACCGCGACGAGTCGCCCGCGCTCCCGCCCGAGCGGCGAGGCGCGTCCCGCACCGTCCGGATCGTCGAGCGCACCGGCGACGGCTTCTACCGCGACAGCGAGCGGGGCGAGCTCCGCGCGGATCCCGACTGCGTCCGCGACAGGTCCCGGCGCCTCCTCTGTGGGCCCATCGCGGCCGGGACGAGCTGGGCGTCGGTGGTGTCCGTCAGCTCGACGGAGCGCTACGAGATCGCCGCGGTGGGCGAGGCGGTCGCGACGCCCGCCGGCCGGTTCGACGACTGCGTGAAGGTCCGCGCCCACAACCGCGCGACCGCCTCGACCGACCTCGTCAACGAGATCACCTACGCGCCGGGGGTCGGCCCGGTGCGGATCGAGACCTTCGCCGTGGTCGAGGGCAAGGTCACCCCCCAGTTCCGCGCGCTCCTCCAGAGCTACCGCGTGGGAGGAAAGTGAGATGCGCGAGGTCGGGATCGGGATCGCCGGGTTCGGCACCGTCGGCGGCGGCGTGCTGTCGATTCTGAAGAAGCACGCCGGGGACATCGAGGACCGGATCGGCGCGCGCATCGTCGTGCGCAAGGTCGCGCTCCGGGATCCCGTGAAGGAGCGGGCCGTCGACGTCGATCGGACGCTCCTCACCACGAGGCTCGACGACCTGCTCTCGGACCCGTCGGTGGCCGTGGTGGTCGAGCTCATCGGCGGCGTCGACCAGGCGTTCGAGCTGGTGAAGGGCGCCCTCGAGCGCGGGAAGCACGTCGTGACGGCGAACAAGGCGCTCCTCGCGACCCGCGGCGACGAGATCTTCCGCCTCGCCCGCGAGAAGGGCGTGGACGTCTACTACGAGGCTGCCGTCTGCGGCGGCGTCCCCATCATCCGCACGCTGCGCGAGGCGCTCGCCTCGGACCGCATCAACGGGCTCGTCGGCATCGTGAACGGGACGACGAACTACATCCTCACGGCCATGGCGGAGAAGGGCGAGCCCATCGAGAAGGCGCTCGCCGAGGCGCAGCGGCTCGGGTACGCGGAGGCGGATCCCACGCTCGACGTGTCCGGCGGCGACGCGGCCCAGAAGCTCTGCGTGCTCGCCCAGCTCGCCTTCGGCGCGCGGCTGCACCCCGAGGACGTCCTCACCGAGGGCATCATGGCGCTCAGCCCCGAGGACCTCCGCTGGGGGCGGGACTTCGGGTACACGCTCAAGCTCGTTGCGCTGGCGCGGCGGTGCGGCCGCGCGAACGGCGGGGGCCTCGACCAGATCGAGGCGCGCGTCCACCCCGCGTTCATCCCGGCGGGCTCGCTCCTCGCGGGCGTGCGCGGCGCCATGAACGCCGTGGTGCTCCAGTCCGAGGCGCTCGGCCCGTCCATGCTCTACGGCCAGGGCGCGGGCGCGATGCCGACCGGCAGCGCCGTGGTCTCCGACATCATCGACCTCACCCGCAACATCCTCTCCGGGAGCCCGGGCCGCGTGTCCCTGCCGCCCGCGAAGCCGCTCGTGGCGCTGCGGCCGCACGACGAGGTCCGCTGCGCCTACTACCTCCACTTCTCCGTGAAGGACGAGCCGGGCGTCCTCGCCCGCACGGCGTCGCGGCTCGCGGGCCGCCGCATCTCGATCGCCGCGGTGGAGCAGCGCGAGCAGAACGACCAGGGCAAGCCCGTGCCGCTCGTCATCGTCACCCACCAGGCGCGCGAGGCGGACCTCCGCGCCGCCATCGCCGAGATCGATCGCGACGGCGCGACGCTCGCGCCGACGCGCCTCATCCGGATCGAGAGCGTGTAGCTCCGACCGGCCCCGGGTCGCCCCATGGTGAAGACCGACATCCGGGTCATCTACGGCGACACCGACCAGATGGGGATCGTCTATTACGCGAACTACCTCCGTTACTTCGAGGCGGGCCGGAACGAGTTCATCCGCGCTCGGGGCCTGCGCTACCGCGACTTCGAGGAGCGGTTCTCGCTGCGGCTCCCCGTGGTCGAGGCCCAGGTGACCTACCGCACGCCGGCGCGGTACGACGACCTCCTCACGGTCGAGACGACGATCGAGGACGTGAAGCGCGCGTCGGCGAGGTTCGTGTACCGCATCGTCCGCGGCGCCGAGGTGGTCGCGACCGGCCACACGCTCCACGCGTGCGTGGACCTGGACGGGCGCATCCGCCGCATGCCGCAGGAGCTCCTCGTGCGCCTGGGCGGCGCCGGGGAGGGCGCCCGACAGCCCGCCCCGGAGTGATCGATGGATCGCAACCTCGCCCTCGAAGTGGTCCGCGTCACCGAGGCCGCCGCGCTCGCCTCCGCGCGGCTCATGGGCCGTGGCGACGAGGAGGGCGCGGATCGCGCCGCCGTCGAGGCGATGCGCAAGGCCTTCGAGGACCTCGCCGTCCGAGGCGAGGTCGTCATCGGGGAGGGCGAGCGCGACCGCGCGCCCATGCTCTTCATCGGCGAGCGGGTCGGGCGGGGCGGCCCGGCGGACGCCGAGGTGGAGCTCGCGGTGGATCCCCTGGAGGGCACGTACCTCTGCGCGACCGGCGCGCCGAACGCGATCAGCGTCGTGGCGATGGGCGAGAAGGGGACGCTCCTGCGCGCGCCCGACGCGTACATGGAGAAGATCGCGGTCGGGCCGGGTGGCCGCGGCGCCATCGACCTGCGCCGGAGCCCGACGGAGAACCTCCGCCGCATCGCCGACGCGCTCGGGAAGTACGTCGAGGACCTCACCGTGGTGGTGCTCGACCGGCCCAGGCACGAGAAGCTCGTGCGCGAGATCCGCGAAGCGGGCGCGCGCATCAAGCTCATCCCCGACGGCGACGTGGCCGGCGCCATCAACACGTGCTTCCCGGACACCGGCGTGGACGTGCTCATGGGCATCGGCGGCGCGCCCGAGGGCGTCATCAGCGCCGCCGCGATCCGCTGCGTCGGCGGCGACATGCAGGGCCGGCTCCAGCTCCGGGACGAGGCGGAGCGCGCCCGGGCCCGGGCGATGGGCGTGAAGGACGTCGACAAGGTGCTGACGGCGGAGGACATGGCCGGCGGGAACGTCATGGTCGCCGCGACGGGGGTCACGAACGGCGACTTCCTGAAGGGCGTGCGGTTCACGGGCGAGGGCGCGCGGAGCCACTCGGTCGTGATGCGCTCGAAGTCCGGGACGGTGCGGTACATCGAGACCGTCCACCGGTTCACGCGTTCCCCGGACTACGGCTGGTAGCGGGCGGTCGCTCGGCGCGCTATGCACCCGGCGGCGGGGCGGTTCGGCGTTCCGGCCGGGCACGGAGGACGCATGGCCACGGTGACGAAAGAGGTGCTCGTCGACGTCCCCGTCGAGAAGTTCTTCGACGTCGTCGTCGACTACCCGCGCTACCCCGAGTTCGTGCCCGGCATCCGCGCGGCGCGCGTGAAGGACGCGAGCGGCGAGAAGCACGTCGAGTACGAGCTCGACCTCGGCGTGCGGCGCATCCGCTACGTCCTGCGCATGTCCGAGGCCCGCCCGAGCCGCGTCTCGTGGTCGCTCGTGTCCGGCGAGATGATGAAGGTGTCGAACGGGTCGTGGGATCTCGCCGACGCGGCGGGGAAGACGCGCGCCCTGTACACGGTCGAGATCCAGATCACGCGGCCGCCGCTCGTCCCGCAGCTCATCGTCGACCGCGTCAGCGACGAGCTCACGCGCATCCAGCTCCCGAAGACGCTCGACGCCTTCAAGGCGCGCGCGGAGGGCCGAAGGTAGATCCTCCGGGCGGACGGCGGCCGCCGCGGCGCGCAGGGGCCGCGCGGGCCGGGCGAGCGCGCGCATTCTCGTCGCGCCGCGCGGACGCCCGTGCCGCCGCCGCAACGGTGTGCCGGGCACACACCTCCCGACCGCACCGCGCCCGCCGAGGGGGGCGAACCTTGACCCTTTCGAGTACGCGGTGCTAGGTAACGATCAGGAGCCCTTGTGAGGGCGAGGTGAATTGGCGCGACACCCGCCGACGTCGTTATGAAGGCGGCATCGATGAAGGAGGACGAGGCCGCGGGGAACGCGGATTGCAGCTGAAGAAGTCGGGGCGAGACGGGGCAGGAGATTCAGATGCTGGACGCCTACGTCATCGAGGAGATCAAGCGTCGCGAGCGCGAGAAAGGCCGCGACGACCGCCCTGTCGTCGAGCTGCCGGTGCCCTCTCCGGCGCCCGGCCGCCCTCCCGACCGGCAGGACCACGACGACGACGGCAGCGGGGACCGCGGGGTCGTGATCATCGATTACTCCGGCTAGCAGGAGGCGCTCGCCAGGAGCGAACGCCACGGGCGCGGACGAGAGTCCGGCGCCTTTTTTTTCGTGGCACGCGTCAGCGCGCGAGGCGCTCCCACGCCGCGGCGATGTCGGCCGGCGTCCAGGCGCCCTTCGCCGCGTCGCGCAGCACGCCCTCGGTCCGCTCCATCCGGTAGAGGAAGAGCTTGCCGCCCTCGACGCCGACCACCTCGCCGGTGATCGAGGCGGCGAGCTCGCTCGCCAGGAACACCACCGCCGGCGCGATGAGCTGCGGGCCGAGATCCGCCTCCGTGGCGCCCTTCATCATGGCGAGGTCCGCCGTCATGCGCGTCAGCGCCACGGGCGCGATCGCGTTCACGGTCACGCCGATCTTCTGGAGCTCGAGGGCGCACACGCGCGTGAGGCCGTAGATGCCCGCCTTCGCGGCGGCGTAGTTCGCCTGGCCGAAGTTGCCGAGGAGCCCGGAGAGGCTCGTCGTGTTGACGATGCGGCCGCCCTTGCCCTGCACGCGCATCGCGCGCGCCGCCGCCTGCGTGCAGAGGAACGTGCCGCGCAGGTGCACGTCGAGGACGCGGTCGAAGTCCTCCTCGCTCATGTTGAGCACGGTGCGGTCGCGCAGGATGCCCGCGTTGTTGACGAGGACGTCGAGGTGGCCGAAGCGCGCCAGCGCCGTCCACACGATGCCGTCCGCGCCCTCGCGCGTCGCGACGGTGTCGTAGCTCGCGACCGCCTCGCCGCCGCCGCCGCGGATCTCCTCCACGACCTTGTCCGCCATCTCCGCGCCTCGGCCGCCGCCGTGGCGGTCCGACCCGAGGTCGTTCACGACGACCTTCGCGCCCTCGCGGGCGAGCGCCAGCGCGTGCTCGCGCCCGATGCCGCCGCCCGCCCCGGTGACGATCGCGACCTTGCCCTCGAGAAGACCCGCCATGGTTCCCTCCGTGCCCGTGCCCCTGCCCGTGCCCGGTTCTACTCCACGCACGCAGCTCCGAAAACCGATTGACGCGGATGTCCGCGGACGGGCACATTCCCCCGCCACGGAGAAAGAGCCATGACCGAGATCATCAACGTCACCGCACGCGAGATCCTCGACTCACGCGGCAACCCCACCGTCGAGGTCGAGGTGGCGGTCGCCTCCGGCGACGTCGGCCGCGCCGCCGTACCTTCGGGCGCCTCGACCGGCGCGCACGAGGCGGTCGAACTGCGGGACGGCGACAAGGCGCGCTATCTCGGCAAGGGCGTTCGCAAGGCCGTGGCGCACGTCCTCGACGTGATCGCGCCGACGGTGGTGGGGCTCGACGCCTCCGAGCAGGCGACGCTCGACCGGCGCATGATCGAGCTCGACGGGACGGCCAACAAGGGCAAGCTCGGCGCCAACGCGATCCTCGGCGTGAGCCTCGCCGCCGCCAAGGCGGCCGCCACCAGCCGCAAGCAGCCGCTCTACCGCTACCTCGGCGGCC
>DASSQM010000014.1:0-2170 GCA_035702465.1 Anaeromyxobacter sp.
GCCGACGCGGCGGGCGAGTCGACCGCGCCCGGCGTGCGCGCCGGCGGCGAGCAGCAGGCCGCCGCGGTCGGCGCGACCGCGCTCGACGACACGACGGGGAACGCGTCGAGCCCCGCGGTTCCCGCGGAAGCCGCACCGGCGCCCGCGGCGCTCCCGGAGTCGGGCCAGGTCGTCGCCAAGCCGGAGGGCGCCGCCCGCGAGGCGCGCCAGCCGCGCGAGGAGCGCGAGGGGCGCGGCGACCGGGACCGGGAGCGCGGCCGGCGCGAGGGGCGCGAGGAGCGCCGCCGCGAGCGCGACGGCCGCGAGGCGAAGGACCGTGACGGCAAGGACCGCGACGGCAAGGAGCGGGACGGCAAGGAGCGCCGCAACGGCCGGCACGGCGACGAGCGGAAGAAGGAGCAGAAGAACATCCAGGATCTCCTGAAGGAAGGCCAGGAGGTCATCGTGCAGGTCGCGAAGGATCCGATCGGCACGAAGGGCGCCCGCATCACGAGCCACATCTCGCTCCCCGGCCGCCACCTCGTGTTCATGCCGACGGTCGATCACGTCGGGATCTCGCGGCGGATCGAGAAGGACGGCGAGCGCCGCAGGCTGCGCGAGATCGTGGACCGGATGCGCCCCGAGGGCACCGGCTTCATCGTGCGGACCGTCGCCGAGAACGTCGAGGCCGGGAAGCTCGAGGCCGACATCCGCTTCCTCATCCAGGTGTGGAACGAGATCATCCGCACCAAGGACAAGGTCTCGGCGCCGGCGCTCCTGCACCCCGACCTCGACCTCATCCTGCGCGCGACGCGCGACCTCTTCACCGCCGACGTGCAGAAGCTCGTCATCGACGACCGCGACGAGCACGAGCGGATCCTGCGCTTCGTGTCGGAGCAGGCGCCGCACCTCGCGCAGGCGATCGAGCTCTACTCCGGGCAGGAGCCGATCTTCGACGCGTACGGCATCGAGCAGGAGCTGAAGCGCGCGAGCCAGCGCAAGGTGTGGCTGAAGAGCGGCGGCTACATCATCATGGATCAGGCCGAGGCGCTCACCGCGATCGACGTGAACTCGGGGCGCTACGTCGGGAAGAAGAACCTCGAGGAGACGATCACGAAGATCAACGTCGAGGCGGCGAAGGAGATCGTCTACCAGCTCCGGCTCCGCAACATCGGCGGCATCATCATCATCGACTTCATCGACATGGACAAACCCCAGAACCGCGACAAGGTCTTCAAGGCCTTGCAGGACGCGCTGGGGCGGGACAAGGCGAAGACGAACGTCCTCAAGATCAGCGAGCTCGGCCTGGTCGAGATGACGCGCAAGCGGGTGCGCGAGTCGGTGACGCGCGTGATGAACGAGCCGTGCGGCTACTGCGACGGCCGCGGCCACGTGAAGTCGAAGACGACGGTCGCGTACGAGATCTTCCGTGAGATCCGGCGCGACGCGCCGCACTTCGGCGAGCCCGTGCTGGTCGTGAACTGCCACCCCGACGTCGCGCGCATCCTGCAGGGCCAGGAGCGCGACGAGCTGCGGTACCTCATGGATCGGTTCAACAAGACGATCCAGGTGAAGCCGCAGGGCGGCTACCACCAGGAGCAGTTCGACATCTACGGCCGGCAGGATCGCCAGGAGCGCGGGCAGGGCGAGCGCGCCGAGCGCCAGGATCGTCAGGAGCGCGCGGCGCAGCCGGAGCGCGCGGAGCGCGGCGACCGGCAGGAGCGCGGCGAGCGCCCGGACCGGGACGACCGCCGCGGGCGCGGGGGCGGCTCACAGCGCGGGGGCGGCGGCCGCCCGCAGCAGCAGCAGCAGCAGCGCGACGCGCGCCAGGGCGATCGCGGCGGACGCGGCGGCGACCGTCAGGGCGACCGCGACCGGCAGCAGGGCGACCGCGCGCAAGGCTCGGACAAGGAGCGTGAGCGCTCCCCCGACCGCGAGCGGGAGCGCACCGGCGACCGCGGCGAGCGGGCGCAGCGCGGCGAGCGCGCCGACCGGCCCGACCGCCCGGAGCGGGGCGACCGCCCGGAGCGCGCGGACCGAGGCGAGCGCGCCGAGCGGTCCGACTCGACTCCGCCGGCGACCGCGCCGGACGCGCCGCCGGCGGACAGGGAGTAGCGGGCGCGGCGCCCGCCCCCCATGGCCGCCCGCGCGCGCGCTGCTCGCCCGCGCCTGGCAGGTGCTGGGAGTGCTC
>DASSQM010000015.1:0-3157 GCA_035702465.1 Anaeromyxobacter sp.
CGCTCCACGAGGTCCCCGACGCGAAGGCCTTCGAGTCGCAGCGCGAGGCGGCCGAGACGCGGCTGCGGAACGAGAAGGAGGGGCAGGTCGTCTCCGCGTGGCTCAAGGAGATCCGCTCCTCCGCCAAGATCGAGACCAACCCCGACGTGCTCGGGGCGCTCGCCGCCGCGCAGACGTCGGTCCCGGACTAGTCCGGGACGCGGTCCATGGAGCCGCGCCTCGTCCTCGCCTCCCAGAGCCCGCGCCGCCGCGAGCTGCTCGAGCAGCTCGGGATCCCGCTCGACGTGCGCCCGGCGCACGTGGACGAGGCGGTCCGGTCGGGCGAGGCGGCCGGCGACTACGTGCTCCGCGTCGCGCGCGACAAGGCGCGTGCCGTCCTCGGCGACGTGGTCCTCGCCGCCGACACGGCGGTGGTGCTCCGCGGGGAGGTCCTCGGGAAGCCGCGCGACGCCGCGGACGCGCGCCGCATGCTCCAGGCGCTCTCCGGGACCTCGCACGAGGTCCTGACGGCGGTGTGCGTGCGGCGTACCGCCGTCCGCATCGAGGCGAGCGCGGTCGTCTCCTCGACCGTGCGCTTCGCGAAGCTCTCGCCGGCGCAGATCGCCTGGTACGTCGCGACCCGCGAGCCGCTCGACAAGGCGGGCGCCTACGCGATCCAGGGGACGGGCGGGGCCTTCGTGCTCGGGGTGGAGGGCAGCGTCTCGAACGTCGTCGGGCTGCCGCTCGCCGAGACGGCCGAGCTGCTCCGGCGCGCGGGGTTTCCGCTGCCGTGGGACTCGCCGTGATGCCGTCCATCGCGGAGAACGTCGCGCGCGTGCGCGCCGCGCTCCCCGCGGAGGTGACGCTCGTCGCCGTCTCGAAGACGCAGCCCGCCGCCGCCGTGCGCGAGGCGTACGCCGCCGGGCAGCGCGACTTCGGCGAGAACTACGCGCAGGAGTGGCGCGAGAAGGCCGACGCGCTCGCCGACCTCGCCGGCCTGCGCTGGCACTTCATCGGGTCCCTGCAGACGAACAAGGTGCGGCTCCTCGCCGGGCGGGTGCACGCCATCCACACCGTCGATCGGGTCGAGCTCGCGCGCGAGATCTCGAAGCGGTTCGCCGGGAAGGGTGCGGTGGTCCGCGCCTACCTCGAGGTGAACACGGGCGGCGAGGCGACGAAGTCCGGCTGCGCGCCGGGCGAGGCCCCCGCGCTCGCCGAGGCCGTGCGCGCCCTCCCCGGCCTCGACCTCGCCGGCCTCATGGCGATCCCGCCACCGGGCGACGACCCGCGGCGGCACTTCAAGCTCCTGCGCGGGCTGCGCGACCGGCTCGGGCTCCGCGAGCTCTCCATCGGCATGAGCGCCGACTGGCCGATCGCGGTGGAGGAGGGCGCCACGGTCGTCCGGATCGGCACCGCGATCTTCGGGGAGCGGCCGAGGAAGGGCTGAGGCGGTCGGGGGCGCCGTCGAGGGGGGAGCGGCCGTTCAACTCCTGATCAGATCGCCTTCAACCTGAGCCGTCCCGAGTCGGTCACGTCGACCCGGAACTCCTGGCCGCAGTAGTAGCAGCGGATCTCGTCGCCGTCCCCGAACCCGTCGTCGTAGGGGTTGTTCGCGTTGCAGTCGGGGCAGTCGAAGTCGCCGAAGCGGCGGTCGCGGCCGAGATCCTCCGGAGTTCGCTCGTCGTCGTCCTCTTCGTGAGGGTCCATCGGCATGGCGGCTCTCCCGAGGAGCGTCCGGGCGAGCGTACGTCAACGCGACACCCCTGTCGCTGTTGCGGCAGGCGGGGTTGCATCGCGGCGCCGGTTTCCCCAAGAATGCCGGCCTCCGGTCGGCGGGCATTCGCCTTGCTTCGAATCGATCGAAGAGAGCCGTAGCTCACACGAGACGCCATGTCCCTCCTTCGCACCACAGCCGCCGCCGCGCTCCTCGCCGCCGCGACCGCCGCGCGCGCGAACGCGTTCCTGCCCGGGGAGGAGACCGTCTTCCAGGTCCGCTTCCTGAACCTCCCCACCGGTGAAGGACGCATCGTCGTGGGCGAGCCGCAGGGAGAGATCTGGCCCGTGGTCTTCCAGGCGAAGACCGAGGGCGTCGCCGGATTCATCGACATCCGCGAGCACCTCGTCTCGTACTGGGACGCCGCCGCACGCCTCCCCCGTGGGATGGACCTGCGCGCGTACGAGGTGGGCGACTTCCACTTCGACACCGCGCGGTTCGATCGCGTGAACCAGAAGGCCACCATCTCGAGCACCTTCAACGGGCGCCGTACGGAGAAGACCTTCGCGGTGCCCGCCGACGTCCACGACCTCACGAGCGCGTTCATGTGGCTGCGGCTGCAGGACCTCGCGCCGGGCCAGCGGTACGACATCCCGGTGGTCGCCTCGTCGAAGCAGTTCACGGTGGTCGCCGAGGTGCTCGGGCGCGAGAGCGTCGAGACGCCGGCCGGAACTTTCCCCAGCGTGAAGGTGAAGGTCCGCACCGCCCTCGACGGGAAGTTCTCGACGAAGCGCGACTCGTACATGTGGCTCTCCGACGACGGCCGGCACATCCTCGTGCGGGCCTCGGCGGACTTCGCGGTGGGCAGCATCGTCGCCACGCTGAAGAGCTACCGGCCGGGATCGCCGCTCGCGTCGCGGTAGGGCGCCGCCGCAGCGCTGCGGCTGCGCGCGATTGCCGGTCCGCGCGCGCCGCCGCACGTTGCCGGCGTGTGGCCCGCGATCGTCGCCGCCTCCTTCCTCGCACAGGCACTCCCCCCGCGGGCACCGGGCGGGGTGGAGATCGGCGTCGCGAGCGCGCTCGAGAAGCTCCGTCCGGGCGATTCCGTGCCGCGCGGCGCATCCGTGGACCTCGTCGCCGCGCGCGGCGAGTGCGAGGCGGCGCAGATCGCGGTCCGTTCGGCGCGCGCGCTCGCGGCGCTCTCGGCGGCCGCCGCTCCGCTGGACGGCGGCGCGCGCCTGCCCGTCGCGCTCTACCGGGTGGCGACGCTCCGCCTCCCCGCCCCGTCCGGCCCGGACGGTGAGCCGGGCGAGTGGCCCGACCCGCTCGTGCCCGAGCGCGACGCGTTCTTCGGAGAGCCGCGGCGCGCGTTCCCGGTCGTGGTGGCGGCGCGCCGCCTCCAGGCGATCTGGGTCGAGGTGTGCGTGCCCCACGACGCGCCGCCGGGGCGCTACCGGGGGGTCG
>DASSQM010000016.1:0-7643 GCA_035702465.1 Anaeromyxobacter sp.
GGTGAGCGTGAGGCTCGTCGGGATGATGTTGAAGGTGGTCGTGTCGCCCGACTTCGTGTCGGTGATCTGGCCGTTCACGATCTCGAGGGACTTGCCGGATTCGCGGAAGTAGCCGGTCCGGAAGCCGACCTCGAGCGAGCCAGGGGACTTGAGGATCGCCTTCGAGATGCCCGCCCGGAATGCCCAGCCACGCCCCGTCCCGAAGATGTCCCCGAACGGCAGGGGCTGCCCGAGGCCGGGCTGCGCGTCGATGTCCGGGCGGTACCGGCCCGCCCCGAGCTCGAACGATCCCCAGATCGGCGACTGCGCGCGCACCGCCGCCGGGGCGACGGCGAGCGCCAACGATGCGACGAGCGCGAGCCTCCTCACGGCTTCCTCCGACGGATGACGGCGAGCGCGGCTACCCCGAGGAGCGCGAGCGCGCCTCCCGATCCGCTCGTGCACCCGCCGGCCTCCTGGCCGCCCCGCGCCTTGTAGACGTCCCAGAAGTCGGCGTTCGCCCGCGGGATCGCGGTCCCGCCTGCGATGGGGTCGCCCGCGTGCGGGTTCCCGCCGATGCTGAGCGCCACCACGTAGACGTCGTACGGCTGATCGTTCTGGAGCCCGCTGATCGTGGCGGTCGTGCCCGTGACCGTGCTCGTGAAGTCCGGGGGATCGCGGGTCGGGTGGTCCTGTGTGCTCAGGGGCGAGTGGGGGGGCACGAAGGCCTCGGCGATGTAGTGATCGGCGGTGGCCCCGGCGCCGGTGCTCGCGTCCCACCTCACGATGAGCTTCGAGTCGCCGGATTCCACCCTGACGTTCGACGGGGCGGCCGGCCGCGCGAACTGCAGCCTGAAGTGCCCGATCGCGGACGCGACGTCCTTCCCGCCCTGCCCGTTGGTCCAGTGCGCGCAGAGCCAGACGTCGTCGTTCTCCGCCGACGAGCACGTCTTGCCGGCCGCCTTGAGCGCGTCGGGCCCGCTGACCAGGACGTCCTTCACCGCCGAGTTGGCGTCGAACGCGCTCCCGATGGGCCCCGCGGCGACCGGCGGCGTGGCGCTCGGCGACGGGGTCTCCGCGCACAGGGTGACGGTCCCGTTCGTCGGCACGGCGGGCTGGGTATTGGACGCGAAGAGGCTGAAGGACCCGCTGCCCGCGCCCGGGATGTTGAATTCGACGCTCAGGGGACTGTCGCCCGCACACTGCGCGGCGTTGACGTAGCTGAACCCCGTGACCGCGCTGAAGTTCGTCCGCTCGACGAGCTGGTTCGCCTGCGCGTTCACCAGGGCGAGCACGGCGATCGGGAGCAGGGCCGCTGCCGTGACGAGGAGCGTGCGTCTCATGGCCGCGCGATTGTGCAACCGGAGCGCCAGGCAGGCAAGGAGCGCATCGCGGCGCCGCGCTTCGGGTTTTGGCGCCTGCGCGCGGATGCGCCGGCGGGCCATCGCCAAATTGGCAACCGGCCGCGGAGGCGGCTTGCCATTTTGTCAGCGCGCGGGCGCCGCGGCGCGCCGCTCCGCCACGAGCTGCGCGAGCTGGATCGCGTTCGTCGCCGCGCCCTTGCGCGTGTTCTCGATGGAGAGGAACAGGTCGAGCCCGTTCTCCTGCGAGTCGTCGTCGCGCACGCGCCCGACGAGCACGGCGTCCTCGCTCCCGACCAGCATCGGCATCGGGTAGACGCGGCTCGCGGGATCGTCGACGACCTTCACGCCGCGCGCGCTCCTGAGCGCCTCGCGCGCCGCGTCCGCGCCGAGCTTCCGCTCCGTCTCCACGTTCACCGCCGCGGAATGTCCGAAGAAGACCGGCACGCGCACCGCGGTGGCGGTGATGCGGAGCGCGGGATCGCCGAGCACCCTCCGCGTCTCGAACGCGATCTTCTCCTCCTCCTCGGTGCGCCCGCCCGCGACGAACGGCCCCACCTGCGGGATCACGTTGAACGCGATGCGGTGCGGGAACCGCGCAGGCTGGGCGGGCTCGCGCAGGTTCAGCAGATCGCGCGCCTCCTGCTCCAGCTCCTCCACGCCGCGCTGGCCGGCGCCGGACACCGACTGGTACGTCGCGACGACGACGCGCCGGAGCCCGGCCGCGGCGCGGAGCGGCTGGAGCGCGATGCAGAGCGCCGTCACGTTCGTCGACGGGTTCGAGACGATGCCCTTCGCCGTCACCCCCGCCGCGGCCTCGGGGTTCACCTCCGGGACGACGAGCGGCACGTCGGGGTCGCGCCGGAACGCGGGCGAGTCGTCGACCACGGCGCAGCCCTCCGCCCAGGCGCGCGGCGCCCACTCCCGCGCGACCTCGGCGCCGGCGCAGAAGATGGCGACCTCGCAGCCGCGGAAGGCGGCCGGTCCGAGCGCCTGGACGCGCACGTCGTCCGCGCGGAACGAGAGCGTCGTGCCGGCGGAGCGCGCGCTCGCGAACGCGCGCAGCGACTTCACCGGCACGTCGAGGTCGTCGAGGACGTCGAGCACCGTGCGCCCCACGGTCCCGGTCGCCCCCACGAGCGCGAGCGAGAGCGGGCGCGTCACGCGGCGGCTCCTGCCCCCGCGCCGGCGGGGCGCTCCTCCGCGGCGAGCGGCGAGGTGCACGCGTCCACGAGGTAGACGATGGACTGGTACGGCACGCCCGCGTGCGTCGAGAGCCCGATCTCGCAGGCGCGCGAGTTGGAGTAGCCGCGATCGCAGCCGGGCGGCAGCGCGGCCCGGAGCCCAGCGAGCGCGGAGGCGGTCAGCTCGGGGTTCGTGAACCCCTTGTCGCCCGCGAAGCCGCAGCAGCCCGTGGGCGGCACGACCACGTTCTCCGCGCACGCGGCGGCCACGGCGCGCAGCTTCGGCTCGAGCCCCATCTTCGTGGAGCTGCACGTCACGTGCAGCGCGACCGTGCCCTTGCGCCGCTCGAACCGGAGGCGGTCCATGAGCCGATCGTGGATGAACTCCGCCGGCTCCTGGATGGAGATGCGCGGGTCGATCGTCGCCTTCATGCGCTGCACGCACGGGCTCGTGTCGCACACGACGGGGAGCTTCCCGCCCTCCGTCGCGGCGAGGAGGGCGCGCTCGAGCTCCTTCGCCTTCTCGTCCGCGAGGCGCGGGAACCCCTTCGACTCGAACGCGAGCCCGCAGCAGAGCGAGCCGAGATCGGACGGGAAGCGCACGTCCCACCCCGCCTTGTCGAGGACGGAGAGCATGGCGGCCGAGAGCGCGCGCCGGTCGGGGTCGCCGCTCGCGGGCCCCATCGTGCGCACGATGCAGGACGGGAGGTAGACGGCGCGCCGGTCGCGGCCCTTCATCACGTCCTCGAACGCGGCGTGCGGCGCGCGCGGCGCCGCGGCCGGCAGGACGGGCAGCGCGCGGGCGGCGCGGGCGATGGCGAGGCCCGCGCGGGCGCCCGCCGACGTCCAGCCGAAGCGGCGCGCGGCGAGCCCGGCGATCCCGTTCGCGAGCGAGGAGCGCGACTCCGCGCGGCGCAGCTTCGTGAGCTTCCCGGTGTCGATGCCGACCGGGCACGCCGTCGCGCAGAGGCCGTCCGCCGCGCAGGTGTCGTCGCCGAGGTACGCGTAGTCGCGCTCGAGCCTTCGGCGGCGAGCGTCCGCGGCGGGGTCGCCGGCGCCCTCGAGCTGCGCGATGGCGCGGCGGACCGTGATGCGCTGGCGCGGTGTCAGGGTGAGCGCGCGCGACGGGCAGCGCGGCTCGCAGAAGCCGCACTCGGTGCAGCGGTCCACGAGCTCGTGCGCGTGCGGCAGCGCCTTCAGATCCTTGAGGTGCGCGCGCGGATCGTCGTTGAGGATGACGCCGGGGTTGAGGAGCCCGTCGGGATCGAGGAGCGCCTTCACCCGGCGCATGAGGCCGTGCGCCTTCTCGCCCCACTCGAGCGCCACGAACGGCGCCATGTTGCGCCCGGTGCCGTGCTCCCCCTTGAGCGAGCCGCCGAAGCGCGTCGCGACCATCTCGCAGACGTCGTCCATGAAGCGGCTGTACCGCTCCACCTCCGCGGGATCGCCGAAGCCCTGCGTGAACACGAAGTGCAGGTTCCCGTCGAGCGCGTGGCCGAAGATGATGCCCTCGTCGTAGCCGTGCTCGCGGAAGAGCCGCTGCAGCTCGGCCGTGCCGGCGGCGAGGTGCTCCATCGGGAACGCCACGTCCTCGATCACGACCGTCGTGCCGATGCGGCGCGCCGCGCCGACGGCGGGGAAGAGGCCGCGCCGGATGTCCCAGAGCTGCTCGTACTCCGCCTTCACCGCCGTGAAGCGGATGGGCTCGACCGTGGGCAGGCCGGCGAGGAGCGCCGCCGCCGCGTCGCCGTTGCGCGCGACGCCCGCCGGATCCGCGGCGCGGACCTCGACGAGGAGCGCGCACACGTCGGGGCCGAGCGTGCGCAGCACGGGCGGGAGCCCCGGCTTCGACTCGACGGACCGGAGCGACGCCCGGTCCATCATCTCGACCGCTGAAACGGGCCCGCCCGAGAGGCGCTGGGTGGCTCGCGCCGCGGTGTCCACGTCGGGGAAGAGCACGAGCGCGCTCGCCTTGTGCGCGTGCTCCTCCACCGTCGCGAAGGTGATCTCCGCGATGAACGCGAGCGTCCCCTCCGCGCCGATGAGCAGGTGGACGAGGATGTCGATCGGGTCCTCGAAGTCCACGAACGAGTTCAGCCCGTAGCCGGTGGTGTTCTTGATCCGGTACTTCTCGCGGATGCGCCGCTCGAGGGGCGGGTCCGCGAGGATCTCGCCGCGGATGGCGGCGAGCCCGCCGAGCAGCGCCGCGTGCGTCTCGCGCAGCCGCGCCCGGCTCGCCTGGTCTGCCGTGTCGACGAGCGTGCCGTCCGCGAGGACGAGCTTCATGGCGCGGACGGTGCGATAGCTGTTCTGCGCCGTGCCGCAGCACATCCCCGACGCGTTGTTCGAGGCGATGCCGCCGATCTGGCAGGCGTTGATCGAAGCCGGGTCGGGCCCGATCTTCTTGCCGAGCGGCGCGAGCAGCGCGTTCGCCTCCGCGCCGATGACGCCCGGCTCGAGGACGACCGCCGCACCGCCCTCCACGACGCGCCGCCCCTTCCAGCCGTCGAGCTGGACGAGGACCGAGTCCGTCACCGCCTGGCCCGAGAGGCTCGTCCCGGCGGCGCGGAACGTGACCGGCACGCGGTGCCTCCGGGCCAGCGCGAGGACGCCCTGCACCTCGGCGGCCGTCCGGACGCGGGCGACGACCTTCGGCACGAGCCGGTAGAAGCTCGCGTCCGTGCCGTAGGCGAGCGTGCGGAGCGGATCGCAGATGAGCCGCTCCGCCGGGAGGACCGACCCGGCGTCGTCCCAGAACGCCCGGTGGGCCGGAGGGAGCCCGCGGACGTCGGCGGGGGTGGAGCGGACGGCGCGCATGCGGAGGGGGAAAGCTAGCTCACCGCACCCCCGCGATCCACCTCCCCAGCGGCGGCACCGCCACGAGCAGCGAGAACCGCACCACCCTGCCCGCGAGCCCGAACGCGAAGAAGCGCGCGAACGGGAACCGCAGCGTGCCGGCGACGATCGAGGTCAGGTAGAACGGCGGCAGCCCCGAGGCCGCCGAAACGAAGACGAGCAGGTCCTTGCTGCGCCAGCGCGCCACGCGCTCGCGCGCGGCCTCGAGGTCCACCTTGCCCTGACGCCCGAACGGCAGCCGGACGACGCCGCTCCCCACGAGGTACATGAACGACTTCGCGATCATCTGCCCGGCGGTCGCGGACACGACGAGCACCCACAGCCGCGACGACGGCGTCAGCGACGCGACCCCGACGAGGAACAGCTCCGCGTTCACGATGGGCATGACCCCGCTCGTCATGCACCACACGAACGTCGCGAGCGGGATGCCGAGGCGGTTGACGATCTCGTCCGCGGACACGGCGGCTACCGGCGCCCGCCCGCGCGCCGGAGCCACGGCTCCGGCGGAGGCAGCGACGCGAGCCGCGCGATCGACCCGAGCTTGAGGCCGATGACCGGCGCGCAGACGGCGGCGGGCACGATCCAGCTCCACCCGAGCGCAGCGGCGGCCACGATGGCCGTCGTCGCGAGCGCGCCGTTCGCCACCTTGGCCGGCGCGGACCAGTTCCACTCCCAGATGGTCCGGTCCACCTCGTGGAAGTAGTTCGGCGAGAGGCAGGGCCAGCGCAGGAACTGCTGCGAGAGGTACTGATCGAGGACGACGAACTGGACGAGGTGGAGCGCGACGGGGATCGCCATGCCGGGGTGCGCCCGCAGGAACGTCGCGTAGAACGCGCCGAGGAGGAGCCGGTCCGAGAGGATGTCGAGCTGCGCGCCGATGCGCGTCTCCTGCCCGAGCGCCCGCGCCAGCGCGCCGTCGGCGACGTCGAGCGCCCAGTAGATGGCGAGCCCCACGAAGCTCCACGCCTCGTCGCGGCGAAGCGTCGAGACGACGAAGCACGCGAGCGCCGCGACCACCCGGAGCGCCGTCACGGCGTTCGCCCAGGTGCGCCACGTCTCGCGCGCGAGGCGATCCGTCGAGAGCGCGCCTTCGACCCGGGGCGGGCCGTCGGCCGCGATGGCCTGCGCGAGCGCGGGGGCGTTCGGACGAGCGCGCAACGCCCTCATCGTCCCGCCGCCCCCGCGCGAGGTCAACGGCGCAGGAGATCCCGGAGGGCCCCCGCGAGGTCGGGGAAGCGGTGGCGGTATCCGAGCGCCAGCGCCTTGCGCGGCACCGCCCGCTGGCTGGACAGCACGACCTCCGCCATCTCGCCGAGCGCGACGCGCAGCGCGAACGCCGGCGCGGGCACCGCGCTCGGGCGGCGGAGCACCTGGCCGATGGCGCGCGCGAGATCGCGATTGCGGGCGGGCTCCGGCGCCGCCGCGACGAGCGGGCCGCTCGCCCTGCCCTCCGCGAGCGCGAACAGGACGAGCCCCACCTCGTCGGCGAGGTGGATCCAGGGTTGCCAGAACGCGCCGTCGCCGAGCGGCCCGCCCGCGAAGAGCCGGAACGGCCGGGCCATCCGGGGCAGCGCGCCGCCGTGCGCGGCCAGCACGAGGCCGCTGCGGAGCAGGACGACGCGCGCGCGGGGCGCGGCGCCCATCGCGGCGGCTTCCCACGCCTGGCAGGCCTCGGCGAGGAACCCCTCACCGGGCGCGGAGGCCTCGTCGAGCACCTCGTCTCCGCGCGAGCCGTAGAACCCGACCGCGCTGCCGGAGACGAGCACGGCGGGCCCGCGCTCCCGCAACACCGCCGCGACGTTCGCGGTGGAGCGCACGCGGCTCTCGCGGATGCGGCGCTTCCGCTCCGCGTTCCAGCGGCCCGCGTCGAGCGGCTCGCCCGCGAGGTGGACGCACGCGTCGCAGCGCACGAGCTCGTCCTGCCACGCGCCCGGCGACGCGGGATCGCCCTGCACCGGGATCGCTCCCGCCGCGAGGCGGCCTCCGCCGCCGGGCGCGCGCGAGAGCGCCACGGCGGTGTGCCCTCTCCCCACGAGCTCGGCGCAGAGCGCCCGGCCGACGAGCCCGGTCGCGCCCGTGACGAAGACCCTCACGCCGCTACTCCCGGCCCGTCCGCCCGGCGGCCGGCGGCATCCCCCCGGGGAACTTGAGCTCGGCCTCGCTCGGGCGGACGTAGTGCGGCTCGAGCGCGAAGAGCTCCTGGGGATCGTAGCTCGCCGCCGCGAGGGTCTCGGCGACGAGCGCCGCGAGGGCCGCGGCGGAC
>DASSQM010000017.1:0-11175 GCA_035702465.1 Anaeromyxobacter sp.
TCCTGATCCCCACGGGGGAGCATACGTACGCGGGGCTGGTGCACATGAATGCGCGGCCCGGAGGTGGCAATTGGATCGTTTGGAGGCCGAGGCCGCACCCGCAGGCCCGACCGCGGACGAGCTCGCCAACGCCCTCCCCGACGTCCTCGTCGTCGACGACGACGACAAGAACCTCAAGGCGGTCGCGGCGCTGCTGTCCGAGCTCCCGTGCCGGCTCGTCCTCGCGCGCTCGGGCGTCGAGGCGCTCAAGATCCTCATGCGCCAGGACGTCGCGGTGATCCTGCTCGACGTCCAGATGCCGGGGATGGACGGCCTCGAGCTCGCGGAGATGGTCCGCTCGCGGGTCCGCTCGCGCCGGACGCCGATCATCTTCCTCACCGCGTTCAGCCGCACGGACGCGCAGCTCCGCCGCGCCTACCAGCTCGGCGCTGTCGACTTCCTCACGAAGCCGATCCAGCCGGCGGAGGTGCTGCGCGACAAGGTGGCCTGGTTCGTCGACTCGCGCCGCGCCGCCATGCTGCTCGAGGCGGAGCGGGTGCGTGCGCGGGCGGCGGAGCAGCGCGAGCACGAGCGCGCGGTCGAGAACGCGAAGCGGATGGGCGAGGCGGAGGCGCTGCGCTCGGAGATGGAGCGGCAGAAGCAGCTCCTCGAGCGGCTCAACCTCTCGAACGAGCGGCTGCGCGCGCTGTCCTCGATCGCGAACGAGCTCCTCGTGCAGCCGACCGTCGAGGCGATCCCGCGGGTGTTCGAGCGCCTCTCGTCGCACCTCGGCCTCGAGGTGTACCTGCTCCACCTCGCGGAGCCGAACGGCGGGCTCGCGCTGCGGGCGCACGCGGGCGTCTCGACGGGCGTCCTCGAGCAGGTGCAAGCGATGCGGGACACCGTCTTCTCCCGGGCCGCCGCCCGGCGCGCGCCGATCGTCGTCCCCGACGTGGCGCACGCGAGCGAGCCGCCCCCGTCGCTGCGCGTCATGGAGCTCTCCGCAGCGGCGGTGTTCCCGCTGCTCGCCGCGGAACGGCTCATCGGGACGCTCGGCTTCGGCACGCGCAAGTCGGCCTGGTTCGAGCCGGACGAGCTGTCCGCGCTCGAGATCATCGCCGACGAGGTGGCGATGGCGCTCGAGCGCGAGCGGCTCATCGACGAGCTGAAGCGCCGCGCCGACGACCTGGCGCAGGCGGACCGGCGCAAGGACCAGTTCCTGGCGATGCTGGCGCACGAGCTGCGCAACCCGCTCGCGCCCATCCTGAACGCCGTCGAGATCCTGCGCCGGCGGGAGCTCTCGCCGGCCGCCGGCCGGCGCGCGCTCGACGCCGCCGACCGTCAGGTGCGCCACCTCGCGCGGCTCGTGGGCGACCTCGTCGACGTCTCCCGCATCCGCACCGGCAAGGTGGAGCTCCGGCGCGAGCCGGTGGACCTCTCGCGCATCGTGGACGACGCCGTATCCGCCATCGAGCCGCTCGCGCGCGAGCAGCGGCACGAGCTCGCCGTGGACCTCCCGCTGCGCTCCATCTTCGTCGACGCCGACGCGGTGCGGCTCACGCAGGTGGTCGAGAACCTGCTGCACAACGCCGCGAAGTACACGGACGCGGGCGGGCACATCCGCCTCGCGGTCGCGGACGAGGACGGCGCCGTCGTCATCCGCGTCTCCGACGACGGAATGGGGATCGCGGCCGACCTGCTCCCGCGCGTGTTCGACACCTTCGTGCAAGGCGAGCAGCCGTCGCACCGCGGCCGCGGCGGGCTCGGCCTCGGCCTCACGCTCGTGAAGACGCTCGTCGAGCTGCACGGCGGCAGCGTGAGCGCGACGAGCGCCGGGCCCGGCCGCGGGAGCACGTTCGAGGTGCGGCTCCCCTCCTCGATCCGGGTCGCCGAGGCGGACGTGCCGCCGCCGGCCGCGGACGGCGCAGACTGCGCCCGCGACGGCTTCGCCGCGGATGGGGACGCGGGGGACGGCGCGGCGGCGGACGGATCCGCCCGCGCGAACGGCGGCGACGGCGCGGCGGAGCCGGTGGCGGTCGGGCTCGTTCCGGCGACCCGCCTGAAGGTGGCGGTCATCGAGGACAACCCGGACATCCGCGAGACGCTGCGCGAGCTCCTGCGCCTCAAGGGCCACGACGTCGTCGAGGCGGAGGACGGGCCGGGCGGCGTGCAGCTGGTCATCGACCGGCAGCCGCACGTCGCGCTCGTCGACATCGGGCTGCCCGGGTTCGACGGGTACGAGGTCGCGGCGCGCCTCCGCGTGGCGGCGGGCGGCACCCGCCTCGTCGCGCTCACCGGCTACGGCGGCGAGGAGGATCGCACGCGCGCCGCGCGCGCCGGGTTCGACGCCCACCTCGTGAAGCCCGTCGACTTCCAGGACCTCACCCGCGTGCTCGACCGCCTCGCCGGGCGCAACGGCGCCGTCGGCGTGGCGGCGAGCATCCGGGGCGAAGCGGAAGGAGCCGCACCATGTCCGAGCTGAGCACCGACGGGATCGACGCGAGCCGCCTCCTCGAGACGCTCGACGCCATGCGCCGCGGCGACTTCGGGGTGCGCATGCCCGTCGATCAGACCGGCATCGCGGGCCGCATCGCCGACCAGGTGAACTCCCTCATCGACCTCTCCGCCGGGCTCGCCGCCGAGCTCGCCCGCATCAACCACGCCGTCGGCAAGGAGGGCCGCGTCGCCACGCGCGCCAGGCTCGAGGGCGCGCGCGGCGGCTGGGCCGCCTGCGTCGACTCCGTGAACGGCCTCGTCGACGATCTCGCGCAGCCCACCAGCGAGGTGAGCCGGGTCATCGGCGCGGTCGCGGAGGGCGACCTCGGCCGGAAGATGGCGCTCGAGATCGACGGGCGGCCGCTCCGCGGCGAGTTCCTCCGCACCGCCACCATGGTGAACACCATGGTGGACCAGCTCTCCTCGTTCGCCTCCGAGGTGACGCGCGTCGCGCGCGAGGTGGGCGTGGAGGGGAGCCTCGGCGGCCAGGCGCGCGTGGAGGGCGTCGCCGGCACGTGGAAGGACCTCACGGACAACGTGAACCTCATGGCGTCGAACCTCACCACGCAGGTGCGGGACATCGCCAAGGTGACGACCGCGGTCGCGAACGGCGACCTCTCGAAGAAGATCACCGCGGACGTGAGCGGCGAGATCCTCGAGCTCAAGAACACCATCAACACCATGGTGGATCAGCTCCGCTCCTTCGCCTCCGAGGTGACGCGCGTCGCGCGCGAGGTCGGCACGGAGGGCAAGCTCGGCGGCCAGGCCCTCGTGGAGGGCGTCGCCGGGACGTGGAAGGACCTCACCGACAACGTGAACTCGATGGCGTCCGGCCTCACCGCGCAGGTGCGCGACATCGCCAAGGTCGCGACCGCGGTCGCGAACGGGGACCTCTCGCAGAAGATCGCGGTCGACGTGAAGGGAGAGATCCTCGAGCTCAAGGACACCATCAACAAGATGGTCGACAACCTGAACACCTTCTCGTCCGAGGTGACGCGCGTCGCGCGCGAGGTCGGCACGGAGGGCAAGCTCGGCGGCCAGGCCCAGGTGAAGGGCGTCTCGGGCACGTGGAAGGACCTCACCGACAACGTGAACTCGATGGCCTCGAACCTCACCGCGCAGGTGCGGAACATCGCGGACGTGACGACGGCCGTCGCGAACGGCGATCTCTCGAAGAAGATCACCGTCGACGTGAAGGGCGAGATCCTCGAGCTGAAGCGGACCATCAACACCATGGTCGATCAGCTCCGGTCGTTCGCGAGCGAGGTGACGCGCGTCGCGCGCGAGGTGGGAACGGAGGGGAAGCTCGGCGGCCAGGCGGTGGTGAAGGACGTCTCCGGCACGTGGAAGGACCTCACCGACAACGTGAACTCGATGGCGTCGAACCTCACCTCGCAGGTGCGGAACATCGCGGAGGTGACGACGGGCATCGCGACCGGCGACCTCTCCAAGAAGATCACCGTCGACGTGAAGGGCGAGATCCTCGAGCTCAAGAACACCATCAACACCATGGTCGATCAGCTCTCCTCCTTCGCGAGCGAGGTGACGCGCGTCGCGCGCGAGGTCGGCACGGAGGGCAAGCTCGGCGGCCAGGCGGTGGTGAAGGGCGTCGCCGGCACGT
The DNA here is from genome assembly GCA_035702465.1 of Anaeromyxobacter sp. Taxonomy (GTDB): domain Bacteria; phylum Myxococcota; class Myxococcia; order Myxococcales; family Anaeromyxobacteraceae; genus Anaeromyxobacter. The sequence continues at coordinate 4,097 of DASSQM010000017.1, forward strand.
GGAAGGACCTCACGGACAACGTGAACTGGATGGCGTCGAACCTCACCGCGCAGGTGCGCGGCATCGCCACCGTCGTGACCGCGGTCGCGGCCGGCGATCTCCGCCGCAAGCTGACCCTGCAGGCGAAGGGCGAGATCGCCGCGCTGGCCGACACCATCAACGGGATGATCGAGACCCTCGCCACCTTCGCCGATCAGGTGACCGGCGTGGCCCGCGAGGTCGGCATCGAGGGGAAGCTCGGCGGGCAGGCGCGCGTGCCGGGCGCCGCGGGGACGTGGCGCGACCTCACCGACAACGTGAACCAGCTCGCCGCGAACCTCACCGCGCAGGTGCGCGCCATCGCGGAGGTGGCGACCGCCGTGACCGAGGGCGACCTCACCCGCTCCGTCACCGTGTCGGCGCAGGGCGAGGTGGCCGCGCTCAAGGACAACATCAACCAGATGATCCTGAACCTGCGCGGGACCACGCAGAAGAACCAGGAGCAGGACTGGCTCAAGACGAACCTCGCCAAGTTCACGCGCATGCTGCAGGGCCAGCGCGACCTCGAGACCGTCTCGCGCCTCATCCTGAAGGAGCTCGCGCCCCTCGTGCAGGCGCAGCAGGGCGTCTTCTACCTCATGGACCAGGGCGGCGACGGGCAGCCGCTGCTGCGGCTCCTCTCGTCGTACGCGTACCGCGAGCGGAAGTCGCTCTCGAACCAGTTCCGCCTCGGCGAGGGGCTCGTGGGCCAGTGCGTGCTCGAGAAGGAGCGCATCCTCGTCACGGAGGTCCCGCCCGACTACCTCCGCATCGGCTCCGGCCTCGGCGAGGCGAAGCCCTCGAACGTGGTGGTCATCCCGGTGGTGTTCGAGGGCCAGGTGAAGGCGGTGATCGAGCTCGCCTCGTTCTACCGCTTCTCCGACATCCACCTCGCCTTCCTCGACCAGCTCACCGAGTCGATCGGCATCGTGCTCAACACCATCGCCGCCGGCATGCGGACGGAGGAGCTGCTCAAGCAGTCCACGTCGCTCGCCGACGAGCTGCGCTCGCAGCAGGGCGAGCTGACGGAGTCGAACCGCCGCCTCGAGCAGCAGGCGAAGTCGCTCCAGGCCTCCGAGGAGCGGCTCAAGCTCCAGCAGGAGGAGCTGCAGCGCACGAACGAGGAGCTGGAGGAGCGCTCGCGCCTGCTCCAGATCCAGAACGTCGAGGTGGAGCGCAAGAACCGCGAGATCGAGCAGGCGAAGGTCGCGCTGGAGGAGCGCGCCCAGCAGCTCGCGCTTTCGTCCAAGTACAAGTCCGAGTTCCTCGCCAACATGTCCCACGAGCTGCGCACGCCGCTCAACTCGCTCCTCATCCTCGCGAAGATGCTGCAGGACGATTCGGAGCGGAACCTGACGGAGCGCCAGCGCGAGTTCGCCCAGACCATCTTCCAGTCCGGCACGGACCTCATGTCGCTCATCAACGACATCCTCGACCTGTCCAAGATCGAGTCGGGGTCCATGCAGGTCGACGTGGACGCGTGCGGGCTCGAGACGCTCGCGTCCGACGTCCAGCGCCAGTTCGCGCAGATCGCGGCGGACAAGCGGCTCACGTTCCAGGTGGAGATCGATCCCGCCGCGCCGACCACGGTGTACACCGACGGGCGGCGCCTCCAGCAGGTCCTCAAGAACCTGCTCTCGAACGCGTTCAAGTTCACCGAGCGCGGAATGGTGTCCCTGCGCATCTTCGCCGCCCAGAAGGGGTGGACCTTCGACGCGCGCCAGCTCGACGCCGGGGAGGGCGTCGTCGGCTTCGAGGTGCGCGACACCGGCATCGGGATCCCGATGGAGAAGCAGCGCGTGATCTTCGAGGCGTTCCAGCAGGCGGACGGGTCCACCGCGCGCAAGTACGGCGGCACCGGCCTCGGACTCTCCATCTCCCGCGAGCTCGCGCGCCTGCTCGGCGGCGAGATCACGCTCCGGTCCACGCCCGGGCAGGGGAGCGCGTTCACGCTCTACGTGCCGCGCACCCTCGTGCCGCAGCCCGCCCGCGTGCCGAACGTGGCGCGCGCCACGGCGCCGCAGCCCGTGCCCGCCGCGGTCCAGGCCGCGCTCGCCCCGGCGCCCATCGAGGACGACCGCACCGGCGTGCGCCCCGGCGACCGCGTGCTCCTCGTCGTCGAGGACGATCCCATCTACGCGGCCATCCTCGTCGGCCTCGCCCGCGAGCGCGGGTTCAAGGCGGTGGTCGCCACCCGCGGCGAGGCGGCCCTCCAGCTCGCGCGCGACCTGCACCCGGACGCCGTCACGCTCGACCTCGTGCTGCCCGACATGGACGGCTGGTCCCTGCTCGACGTCCTGAAGCGCGACGCGCGCACCCGGCAGATCCCGGTCCACGTCATCACCGGGCGCCGCGACGAGCAGCACCTCTCGCTGCGGCTCGGCGCCGTCGCGTCGCTGCAGAAGCCGGCCACGCGCGAGGAGCTGCACGCCGCCATCGAGCGCGTCGCGGGCGTGGCGGAGAGCCGCGTGCGGCGTCTCCTCGCCGTCGCCGCCGACGACGCGGAGCGGGGGGCGATCCGCGAGCTCGTGGCGGACTCCGACGTGGAGATCGTCGAGGCGCGCACCGGCGCGGACGCAGCCGCCGCGTTCCGTGCCCAGCCGTTCGACTGCGTCGTCCTCGATCCGGCCCTGCCCGACATGACCGCGGCGAGGCTCGTCCGCGAGCTGCGCGGCGACGGGACCCAGCCGGTGCCGGTCGTGCTCTACGGCCGGGTGGATCCCGCGTCGCAGACGGAGATCGCGCGCGCGTCGGAGGAGATCGTGCTGAAGCGGGCGAGCTCACCGGAGCAGCTCCTCGACGAGACCTCGCTCTTCCTCCACCGCGTGGAGTCGAGGCTCCCCGCGCCGAAGCGCGAGATGCTGCGCAGGGCCCACGAGCCCGACCCGGTCCTCTCGGGCAAGACGGTGCTCCTCGTCGACGACGACGTGCGCAACGCGTTCGCGCTGACGAGCGCGCTCGAGCGGCACCGCATGAGGGTCGTGTACGCCGAGAGCGGCGCCGCGGCGCTCGAGCTCGCGCGCAGGCGCCCCGACGTGGTGCTCATGGACGTGATGATGCCGGAGATGGACGGGCTCGAGGCCATCCGCAAGCTGCGGGCGACCCCCGAGTGCGCGGCGGTGCCCGTCATCGCCATCACGGCGAAGGCGATGAAGGGCGACCGCGAGGCGTGCCTGCAGGCGGGCGCGTCGGACTACCTCGCGAAGCCCGTGGACACGAACCAGCTCCTCTCGCTGCTCCGGGTCTGGCTGTACGACGCGCGGCGCGACGCGCCCGCGGAGGAGGCGCGGCAGGAGGCCTAGAGGGGGAACGGCTGGAGGCGTGAATGGACGCCGCCCGACTCGACGGCGAGCTCGACCTCGTGATCGAGGCGGTGCGACGGGTGAGCGGCGTCGAGCTGGGGAGCTACGCGCGGACGACGCTCCGGCGCCGCGTCGACGAGGTCGTGCGCGCCGAGCGCCTCGCCGGGCGCGCGGCGCTCGGCGAGCTCGCCGCGCGGAGGCCCGAGGTGGCGGAGCGCATCGTCGCCGCGATGCGCGTCAACGTCACCGCCATGTTCCGCGATCCCCACTTCTTCCGGGCGTTCCGCCTCGCGGCCGTGCCGAGGCTGCGCGCCGAGGGGGCGGTCCGCGCGTGGCACGCGGGCTGCGCCACGGGCGAGGAGGTCTGGTCGCACGCGATCGTGCTCCAGGAGGAGGGGCTCGGCGACGTCGCCCGCTTCTACGGCACCGACGTCTCGGCGCCCGCGCTGCTCCGCGCGCAGCGCGGGCTCCTGCCGCTCGACCGCATGCGCGAGTACACCGCCGCCCACTACCGCGCCGGAGGGCGCGGCGACTTCTCGTCGTACTACGCGACCGACGGGGCGGCGGCGGTGGTGCGGTCCTCGCTGCGCCACCGCGCGGCGTTCGGGCGCCACGATCTCGCCTCGGGCGAGCGGGTGGGGACGTTCGACGCGGTGTTCTGCCGGAACGTCCTCATCTACTTCGAGGGGGCCGTCCAGGAGAGGGTGCACGGGCTCCTCGCGCGGAGCCTGCGCCCCGGCGGCATCCTCGCGCTCGGCCCCGGCGAGGCGCTCCCGGACTCCTTCCGCTCCGCGTACGAGACGCTCGACGACCGGGCGAAGCTGTACGTCCGGCGGGAGTGAGGCCAGCGATCAGCCATCCCGCAGCGCCGCGGACAGGAGCAGGTCGTTCTCCGCCGGCGTCCCCACGGACACGCGGATGCAGCCCTCGAGGCCGGGGTAGTGATCCTGCCGGCGCACGAGGACGCCCGCCGCGAGGAGCTTCGCGTGCGCGGCGGCGGCGTCCGGCGTGCGGACGAGGATGAAGTTCGACGCCGAGGGGTACGGCTTCCAGCGCGGGTGGCGGGCGAGGCCCTCGAGGAGCCGATCGCGCTCGGCGCGGATGCGCGCGACGAGCGGCGCGACGTAGCCGGGCGACTCGAGCGCGGTGAGCAGGATGGCGCCCGTGTGCGCCGGGATGCAGAACGGCGGCAGGAGCGCGCGCGCCACCGCCGCGACCGCCGGCGCCGCGAGGAGGTAGCCGGCGCGGATGCCGCCGAGGCACCACGACTTCGAGAACGTACGCAGCACCGCGACGTTCGGGTTCCCGCGCGCGAGCGGCCGCGCGTCGGCGCCGGCGAACGCGTGGTACGCCTCGTCGACGACGAGGAGCGCGTCCCGCTCGCGCGCCTTCGCGCCGAGCGCGGCGAGGTCGCCCGCGTCGAAGAGCTTGCCCGTGGGGCCGTGCGGGTTCGGAACGAAGAGGACGCCGGGCGCGCGGTCCAGCTCGGCGGCGAGCGCCGCGGTCGGGAGCGCGAACCCCGGGCCGAGCGGCACCGGGCGGTACGGGGTCGCCGACGCGACCGCCGCGCCCTTGTAGTAGGGGAAGGCGGGCTGGGTGTCGACGACGGACGCCGCCGCCTCGGCGAGCGCGAGGACGAGCAGGTTCGATCCGGGCGAGAGGACGACGCCCTCCTCCGGCCAGCCCTCGTGGCGCGCGACCGCGGCGCGGACGTCCTCGGCGTGGAGCTCGGGGTACCGGTTCCAGGAGAGCTTCTCGAGGCGCGCGAGCGCGCGCGCCTTGAGCTCGGCGGGAAAATCCTCCGGGCTCTCGTTCTGGTCGAGCTTCACCCGCGCGTCGTGCTTCGTGTACGGGTAGTCCGCGACGGCGGAGAGGTGCGGCTTGAACGCGTTCACGGTGCGGCAGGGTAGCACAGCCCCCGCGGACGCTCGGGCTGCGGAGTTCCTCGACGGTGCGGCGCGGAGCCGTCTGCGCACCCGGTCGCCGCGTCGGGGAATCCCGACGGCGCGGCCGGCCAAGGCCGCGAAATCCGGTCCGCGCCCACGTGGCAGGACCGATGCAAATGCGTCCAGGCGGGTGGCCGGACGGACGGCCCCGACAACGGAAAAGGAGAACCGCCATGACGAACACGAACAAGGTCCCCGCACTCGTCGGAGCTGGAATCGGCCTCGCAACCTTCCTCGCGATCGCGCTCCTGCCCGCGCTGCTCTACGGTGGCTACGCCGGCGTCCTCCTCGCGAGCGGCATCTTCGGCGCCCCGGTGACGGCGAGCTTCGGCGTGCGCGCCCTCATCGTCTTCGGCATGGTCCTCGGCGTCACCGCGGTCGGCTCCCTGTTCGCGGTGGCGGGGGCGGCGGCGGGCGCGGCGGTGGGCGCGCTGCTCCGCGCGGCCCCCTCCGAGCGGAAGGCGGAGGAGAAGGCGTAGCGCTCGGAACGAAGCGTCCGACACCCACGGCCCCGGGTCGAGAGACCCGGGGCCTCGTGTTTCTTCAGCTCCCCCACCCCCGCACGAGCTCGACGAGCGTGCGCACGCCGAACCCGGTGCCGCCCTTCGCGACGTAGCCGCGCTCCTTCGTCGCGTGCGACGGACCCGCGATGTCGAGGTGCGCCCAGGGCGCGTCCTTGGCGAAGGCGTGGAGGAAGTGCGCGGCGGTGATGGCGCCGCCCCAGCGCTCGCCGGTGTTCTTCAGATCGGCGCGGTCGCTCTTCAGCTGCTCCTTCAGCGACTCGACCATCGGGAGCCGCCACACCTCCTCGCCGGCGGACTGCGCGGCGGAGAGCACGGCGTCCACCACGGGCCCGTCCGGCCCGAGGACGCCCGCGGTGGTCATGCCGAGCGCGACCATGCACGCGCCGGTGAGCGTCGCGACGTCGACGAGCGCGGCGGGGTCGTAGGTCTTGCGCGCCCAGGCGAGCACGTCGCCGAGGACGAGCCGCCCCTCCGCGTCGGTGTTCGTGATCTCCACCGTCTTCCCCTCGTACGACACGAGCACGTCGGACGGCTTGTACGCCTTCCCGCCCGGCATGTTCTCGCAGGCGCCGAGCACCGCGTGCACCGGCAGCTCGGGGCGGAGGGCGGCGATGACCGAGAGGGCGCCGAGGACGGCGGCGCTGCCCGCCATGTCCGTGTTCATCGTGACCATGCTCTCGGTGGGCTTGAGCGAGAGGCCGCCCGAGTCGAACGTGATCGCCTTGCCCACGAGCACGATGGGCTTGCGCCTGCGCGCCGCGGCGCTCCGCGGCGCGTAGCTGACGGTGACGAGCCGCGGCTCCTCCGCGGACCCGCGCGTCACGCCGAGGAACATGCCCATGCGCAGCGCCGCGATCTCGCGCGGGCCGCGCACCTCGCAGGCGAGCCCCGACTCGCGCGCGAGCGCCTTCGCGGCGTCCGCGAGGAGCCGCGGGGTGCAGTCGGCCGGGCCGAGGTTCACGAGATCGCGCGCCCAGCGCACCGCGCGGCCGATCTCGCCCGCGAGGAGGAGCGCGTCCTTCACCTCGGCGGCGCGCGCGCGGGCCGGCGGGACCACGACGCGCACGCGCCCGAGCCCGGGCGGCCGGCGCTCGCCGTCGGTCTTGTAGCGCACGAAGTCGTAGGCCCCGAGGAGCGCCCCCTCCGCCACCGCGCGCGCGGCGCCGGGCACGTCGCCGGCCGCGCCGTCCGGCACGGCCGCCGCGAGCGATCGCGCGCCGGCCTTCGCCGCCGCGCGCGCCGCCTTGCCGACGGCCATGCGGAGCGCCTCGAAGCCGCGCTCGCCCGCT
>DASSQM010000018.1:0-15498 GCA_035702465.1 Anaeromyxobacter sp.
GGCCGCCTCGGCGCGGCGCGCGCCCGCGTCCGCGCGATCGGCGTCGAGCCGCGCCTCCCTCGCCCTGTGCGCCGCCTCGGCCGCCGCCCGCTTCGCCTCGCGGGCCTGCCGCGCCTCCTGCTGCCGCCGCGCCTCCCGCGCGTCCCTCGCTGCCGCCCGTCCCGACGGCGCGGCAGCGCGCGGCCCGGGGGCGCGCTCCTGCGCCGGAGCCGCTCTCCCCCCTGCGACGAGCGCGAGCCCGCCGACGTCGGCCGGCGAGGGGCTCGGCTCCGCCGCGAGCGCGCCGCTGCGGAACGCGTCGCGGTCGGGCCCGGGCAGGGGCGCGAGCAACCGGAGCAGGAGCTCCACGCGCGACAAGACCGCGGGATCCGCGCGCCGCCCGGCGCCGTCGAGGGCGCGCGCCGCCTCCGATCGCAGCGCCCGCGCCCGCTCCCGCAGCTCCTCCTCCGCCTCCCGCAGCTCGCCCGGACCTCCGCCGGCGACGGCCCGGCGGTGCCCCGCCCGCAGGCGGTCGCCGGCCCGGAGGAGCGCCTCCACGTCGCCGCCGCGCTCGCGCGCGAGGTGGTTCAGCACCCACGCCAGGCCGACCGGCCGCCGGAGCTTCTTCACCTCGGCCGCGGCGCGATCGCCGCGCGACGCGAGCTCGCGGGCGAGCGCGTCGCGCTCGGCGACGAACCGATCCGGCGGCAGGGCGAGGAGCGCCCGCGCGGCCTCGGGCAGGCTCATGCACTCCGACCGTAACCCGATTGGACCGTGGCCGCGTCCCTTCCGTGGGTCGTGCCGTGCTCGAGGTTGCGCCGCTGCCCATGTTGAGCGCGTGGAGGGGACAATCATCCGGACGATCCTCCTCGTGGAGGACGACGAAGGGATGCGCGAGGCGATCGGCGCGCTCCTCCGGCGGGCGGGCTTCCACGTGTCGGCAGCCCGCGACGGCGCCGAGGCCTGGGAGCTGCTCGGTCGGGGGCCCCGCCCGGCGGCCGTGCTCGCGGACCTCTACACGCCGCGCATGACGGGGCACGACCTCGTGGCGCGCATCCGCCGGACGCCGCGGCTCGCGGCGATCCCCGTCATCGCCATGAGCGGCGAGCGGGAGCGCGCCACGCGCGATTGCCCCGCGGCGGAGGCGTTCCTCGAGAAGCCGTTCTCGCGCGAGCAGCTCGAGTGGGCGCTCGAGCGCGTGGGGGCGTAGCCGGAATCCGGCAGTCGGCCGAGGCACGTCTCGCGAAGCGAGATGTACCGGGCGGTCCTCACCGGCTGCGGGACGCCGATCCCTGGAGCGCCTCGGCGCGCGCGTGAATCGTCCGGAGCCGGACGCCGCCCGGGCCGAGCTCGAGGAACTCGAGCACCCCGCCCCGGAGCGATCCCGCGTTCGCGTAGCGATCTCCGCGCGCCGCGTGCGCGACGTGCACGTGTCCGAAGACGCCGAGCGCGAACCCCTCGCGCTCGACGATCGCGAGGGCCCGGCGGCGGAACGCGGAGACCATCGCCCGCCCCGCCGCGGCGCGCGCGCCCTCCTCCGCGAGGTGCGCCGCCCACCGCACCGCCGCGGTCCGGCCGAGGCGGCGCGAGATCGCGTCGCCGAGGCGGCCCGCGGGCGACCGCGCGACCGGATCCACCTGGTGGCCGTGGGTGACGAGGACGGGGCCGGTGCCGGGGACGTCGACGACCGTCCGCTCGTCGCCCGCGGACGGGTCGTGGTTTCCTCGCGTGCGCGCGAGCCGGCCCTCCGCGGCGAGCGCATCGACGGCGCGGACCACCGCCGGGTGCGCCGCCTCCGCGAGCGTCCGGCCGAAGAAGAGCTCGTCGAAGACGTCGCCGTTCAGGATCGCGCGGGCGCCCTCCGCGCGCGCGAGCGCGAGGAACTCGAGCGCGAGGCGCGCGTGCGCCGGGGGCGAGGCGGGCGAGAGGTGCCAGTCGCTCGCGACGAGGACGCTCGTCATGGCGACGCCCGCCTGCGCGCCACGAGCGCGTCGTAGAGCGCCTGGGTCCGCGCGAGCGCGAGCGCGGACAGGCTCGCCGCGGCGGCCGGGTCGCGCGCCTCGGCGGGGCGCGCCTCCACCGGGATCGGCGCTCCCACCGCCACGTCGAGCCGGGCGGGCAGCGGCAGGGGCGACCAGAACGAGAGCCGGCCGGCGCGGAAGCCGGGGTACGCCTCGGCGCCCCCGACCACCGCGAGCGGCACGACCGGCGCGCCCGTGCGGAGCGCCAGGCGCGCGAAGCCGTGCCGGCCCGCCCAGCGCAGCCTGTAGAAGTCGCGCCGCGGCTGCGCCTCGCGGGCGCCGCCGGGCGTGACGAGGAGCTGCTCGCCGGCGCGCAGCGCCGCGAGGCAGCTCGCCTCGGACGGATCGACGAGCCCGAGGTCTCGCTTCACCGCGGGCAGCCCGGGCAGCGCGCGCTCGATGCGCGATCGCGCCGCGACGACGCGGAGCGGGATCCGCGGGCCCCCGCGCCGCAGGTGGTCGCGCCAGCAGAGCGCGTACCCCGCCACGACGAGGTCCGTGACGAGGTAGCCCGCGCCGTGGAGCGCGACGTAGATGCAGGGCCCGGCCGGCGGCGTCCCCTCGACGCGCGTGCGGTGCCAGCGGAAGAGCGCCTCGGCGATGGCGCCGTACGCGCAGTACCGGAGCCGGGCGACCCGGAGCGGCGCGAGCGAGTCCGCGCTCACCGCGGCCTCCGCGCCGAGCGGCGCGACGCGAGGAGCGCCTGCGCCTCGTGCGCCGCGCGCGCCGCCGCCGCGGCGATCGCCGCCCGATCCCCTGCGGGCGGAGGCGGGATGGGCGCGCCGAAGCGCAGCTCGAGGCGGACGGGAAGCGGCACGGGCGGGAGCCACAGCGACAGCCGCCGCCCGAGGGGCACGCGGACGGGGTGCTGGCGGTCCGCGCCGGCCATCGCGAACGGGACGATGGGCGCGCCCGCCTCCGCCGCGATCCGCGCGAAGCCCCGCCGGCCTCCCCAGCGAACCCGATCCGTGGGCCCACGCGCCTCGCGGGCGCCGCCCGGGAAGACCAGCACCGACTCGCCGCGGGCGAGCGCCGCACACGCCGCCGCGGACGTGGCGGGGATCGCGCCGACGTTCCGGCGCATCCACCCGAGGCCCGGCGCGCGCTGTGGAAGCGTCCCGCGCGCCTCGAGCGTGCGGAACGGCGGCCGGCGTCCGTCGCCGAACGTGAGCCAGCCCATGAGGACAGTCTCGAGGTACAGCCAGCCGCGCGGGTGCTTGCCCACGTACACCACCGGTCGATCCTGCGGCACGCGCTCGAGCCCCCACACCGTGGGGCGGAACCAGGCGCGCAGCGCGCGGGCGAGCGTCACGAGGGCGCGGCCCCTCCGCCACCGCCAGCGCCCCGGGACGTCGTCGCCGCGCATCCGGATGCCTACGCCGCCGTCGCCGGCCGCGCCGCGCCGGCTGCGCCCGCCGCGCGGTAGGCGGCGGCGACGCGCCCCGCGATCCGGCTCCACGAGAGGGCCTCGGCGCGCGCGCACCCGGCCGCGACGAGCCGCGCGCGCAGCACCCGGTCCTCCGCGGCGCGGACGAGCGCGTCGGCGAGCGCGTCGGCGTCGCCGGGCGGCACGAGCAGGGCCGCCCCGCGCGCCGCCTCGGCGTAGCCGGGGATGTCGCTCGCCACGGCCGGGCAGCCCGAGGCCATCGCCTCGAGGAGGACGAGGCCGAAGCCCTCACGGCCGAGCGACGGCGCGCAGAACACGTCGGCGGCGCGGTACTCCGCCGCGAGCGCCGCATCGGAGAGGCGGCCGAGGAACGCGGGCGCGACCGCGGCGCAGCGCCGCGCGAGCGCCGCCGAGCCCCCGTCGCCGGCGACGCGCAGCGCGACGGCGATGCCGCGGCGGCGGAGGAGCGCCACCGCGTCGAGGAGGACGCGGAAGCCCTTCCGCGGCTCGCCGAACCGTCCGACGAAGAGGAGGCGGAGCGGGGCCCCCGGGAGGCGCCGGGGCGACCCGCCCGCCGGCGCGAACCGCGCGGTGTCCACGCCGTTCGGGACGACCGCGATGCGGCCGCGGTGGACCGCCCGGGCGAACCGCTTCGCGGCCCGCGAGACGGCGATCGCGAACGCGACGCGGGCGAGCGGCGCCGCGCCGGCGAGGCGGATGGCGCGCTGGAGGAGCGGCTCGTCCTCCGCCGCGCAGTGGAACGTCGCCACCACGGGCGCGGCCGCGACGCGGAGCGCGTGGCGCGCCGGGCCCGGCACGAGCGGCTCGTGCACGTGCACGACGTCGAACCGGCCCGCGGCGAGGAGGTCGCGCGTCCTGCGCTCCGGCGCGAGGAGCCCGACGCGCGCCACCGAGCCGTTCGCGGCGACAGGGACGGCGCTGCCGAGCGCGTCGCACCCCTCGGGCACCGCCCCGCTCGCCGGCCCCGCCACGCGGACGTGATGCCCCAGCGCGGCGAGCGCGCGGGCGAGGCTCGTGGCGTGCCGGTTCACGCCCCCGTCGCACGAGAGGTCGTACGGGGTGACGATGCAGACGCGCACGGCGCGAGGCGCCTCGCTACGCGGGCCCCGCCGGACCGGAGCCGCGCGGATCGTCCTCCTGGCGCCGCAGCTTGTGGTGGATGACGAACATCCGACCGACGGCGGTGGCCGACGCGCCGAGGGTGACGATGGCGCAGGCGGACTCGACGACGAGCGCGCTCCCCTGCGCGCCCAGGAACGGCGCCGCGAGGAGCGCGAACAGGAGGAGGACCACCCGGTGCGGCCGCTCCATCCCGAAGTTCGGGCAGGCGACGCCGAGCCCCTCGCCGCGGGCGCGCGCGTAGCTCACCATGAACGAGGACGCGAGCGCGGCCATCGCCCAGATCGAGCTCGTGCGGTCGGGCAGGCCCCAGGCGATCCCGGCGAACAGCGCGATCTCGATGATGCGGTCGAGGTTCGAGTCGAGGAACGCGCCCGCCTTGCCCTGCGTGCGCGTGGCGCGGGCGATCTCGCCGTCGATCGCGTCGCACCAGGCGCTCGCCGCGAGCGAGAGCCCCGCCCAGCCCCACAGGCCCATCGCGGCGAGCCCGCCCGCGCCGAGGCCGAAGATGACGCCGGCGCCGCTCATGGCGTTCGCCGTGAGGCGCAGCGCGATGGCGATCCGCACGAGCGGCCGCTGGATGAAGTAGAGCCAGCGCCCGAGGACGCCGATGGGCCCGCCGTAGTTCTTCATCCGCTCGGGCGGGGTGGGGCGGACCACGATGTACGCGATCGCCGTGACGCCCGCGGTGGCGAGCACGAGGAGCAGCGCGATGGGATAGGAGGGCGTCGTCATGGGTGCGCGCCGGTCATCCCACGGCGCTCCGGGACTTCGCGGCGGCGGCGGCGTCCGCGTAGCGACGGAGCTGCGCGTAGAGCGCCTCCTCCTGGCGGAAGAGGTCGTGCACGGGGGGCCTCCCGGGCGACGTCACCGGGCTCTTGAAGAAGAACGAGAGCCACTCCTGCGGCCCGCTCTCCCCCGCCCGCTGCGCGAGGTCCGCGAGCAGCGCGAGATCGAGCACGAGCGGCGCGGCGAGGATGGAGTCCCGGCACTGGAAGTTCACCTTGATGTGCATGGGGTACCCCAGCCAGCCGAAGATGTCGACGGCGTCCCATCCCTCCTTGTTGTCTCCGCGGGGCGGGTAGTAGTGGATGGTCACCTTGTGCTCGACGTCGCCGTAGAGCTCGGGGTGCTGCGCCGGCGACAGGATCGAGCCGAGCACGCCCAGCTTGGAGACCTCCTTCGTCTTGAACGAGAGCGCGTCGTCGAGCACCTCGCCGTCGCGGTTGCCGAGGATGTTCGTCGAGAACCAGCCCTCGAGCCCGAGGAGGCGCGCCCGGAGCATCGGGGCGAGCGCGGTCTTGAGGAGGGTCTGCCCCGTCTTGAAGTCCTTGCCCGCCGTCGGGACGCCGTTCCGCTCCGCGAGCTCGCGCAGCGCAGGGACGTCCTGCGAGAGGTTCGGCGCGCCGTTCAGGAACGGGAGCCGCGCCTGGATCGCCGCCCAGGCGTACACCATCGACGGCGCGATGGTCGGATCGCTCCGGTCGAGCGCGGCCTCGAACGCCTTCGCCGTCTGGTGGGCGGGCCCCTGCTCCGCGTAGACCTCGGTCGACCCCGTCCACACCACGACGCCGCGGGCGCAGCGGTTCCGCTCCATGAACCCGCGCATGTCCTCGACGAGCGCCTCCGCCTTCTGGCGCAGCGTGCCCGTCTTCACGTTCGGTCCGTCGAGGCGGCGCACCCAAGCGCGGTCGAACACGGCCGGCATGGGCCGGATGGCGGAGAGCTCCTCCCGGAGCGGCGCGAGGTGCTCGGCCCCGAGCACCTTCGCCCGCGCCGCCGCCGCGTGGACGTCGTCGGGGATGGGGTCCCAGCCGCCGAAGGCGAGGTCGTCGAGCGGCGCCAGCGGCAGGACGTCGCGCACCCGCTCCCCCTGAGCGGAGGAGCCCGGAAGGTATCCGAGCTGGGTGATCGAGCCGACCGGCAGGGCGAGGCCGCGCCGGACGGCGGCGACCCCGGCGATGGCGGTCGTCGCGACGGCTCCCATCCCGGGGAGCAGCACCGCCAGCTTCGCGCCCTTCTCGCAGGGTCCGAGTCCCGAACCGAGTCTCATTTCCACCTCTGGCTGCGCGGGGCGAGACCCATCTCGTCACCTCGTTCGCGGGCCGTCAACACCCCGCCTCCGTGAACGCGGGGGTTCTATCGCATGGCGCCCCCGCGCGAAAGCAGCGTTTTGGGCGCCTGGGCCGGGCCTTGCTTGCTTCGCGCGGACCGCGGGGCTTACGCTCGCGATCGAGTGCTCGCCGCGCTCGCCGCATCCCTGGCGCTGGCCGCCACCCCCGAGGAGGCCGCCGTCGCCGCCGCCCTCCGCTCCGCTGCGGCGGGGGGCCCCCGCGCGGCCGCCGCCACCGCGCCGGGGGGCCCCCGCGCCGCCGCCGCGACGGCGCCTCTGCTCGCCGCGCCCTACCTCCCCTCGGCGCTCGGGGAGGGCTTCGGTCCGGATCCCGACCCGCGCTTCCGCCTCGACGCGTTCGACTGCATGACGTTCGTCGAGACCGCCGTGGCGCTCGGGAGCGCGTCCACCATCGACGAGGCCCGGCGCGCCATGGACGACGTGCGGTACTCCGGGGCGCCCGCGCGCGCGGCGCGAAACCACGAGGTTCTCTCGCAGTGGATCCCGGCCAACGTGGCGAAGGGCTGGATCGAGGACGCGGGTGCGCGCGTCGCCGGTCCGCTCGTGCGCATCGCGGAGAAGACCTACACCGCCGACTCGTGGGAGGTCGTGCGCGCCGCGGGGCGCGCCATCCCGGGGCTCCCGAGGAAGCGACTCCCGCTGGGCCGATTCGCCGTCGCGGTCGTGCCGGCCGCGGACGTCCCCACGGTGGCGCAGCGCATCCCCCCCGGAGCGATCGCGTTCGTCGTGCGCGCGGACGCGCCGGAGCGCGCCACGCGGATCACGCACGCGGGCATCGTCGTGAGCGGCCCGGGCGGCGCGGTCCTCGTGCGGCACGCGACGTCGTCGAAGGGCGTCGGGCGGGTGATCGAGGAGCCGATCGAGCGGTTCCTGCGCCGGGAGGCGCGAGCGTGGCCGGCGTGGCCCGTGGAGGGCCTCGCGGTGTTCACCATCCGCGACAACGTCGAGCACCTGCGCTCCCTCGAGCCGTCTCTCCACGCCTCGCCGCCCGGCGGGCGCGCGAGCGAGGGAGCGGCCGTGGGCGCTCCGCGCGCTCCCCGGGGCGCCCCCGCGCCCCGCGGCGGCGGCGAGGGCTCGCCTCCTCCGACGCCGGCGCGCCTGTAGGTGGTTGCCTCACGGTTCGCGGGTGGCGATCTTCCGGAGCGAGGGGATGGGGGGGACCGGTGGGCGGCGGCTCGCGCCATGCGCGCGGACCGCCGCCTTCTTTCTTTCTGCGCCGCCTCCGCGCCGCCGGCGGTTCGTCCTCGCCACCGCTCCGCCGCCCGCCCCGCCTGCGATGCGCGCGCCTTGGCGGGCGGTCCCGCGCGGGGATCGGGGCAGTGAACTGCCCGGGAATCCGCCCGGATGAGCGGCGTTCCATTGACACGCGGGCGGCCGGGCGCGAAATAGGCCGCGCGCCGGGCCGTAGGGCACGCCACGGGCCTCCATGACCGCATCCGAGATCGCCGCCGACGGTGCCGTGATCGCGCGCACGTTCGCGTCGCCGTCCGTCGGGCTCGCCTCCGCCGTCGAGCGGCGCCGGAGCGCGACCGCGCTCGCGCTCGGCACGATGGCCGCGCTCGCGTTTGCGGCAGCGGCCGCGCCGCGGCTCGACTTCGAGCGCGCCAAGGCGCGCGAGCTCGACCGGAACCCCAAGGCCGCCGAGATGACGCCGCACGATCGCGAGGAGGCGCTCGCGACCGCGCGGAAGGTGGGCCAGGTCGCGACGTGGGCCGCCGGTGCGACCCAGCCCGCGGTGTGGACGCTCGGCGCGGCGCTGGTCCTCTTCGCGGCGTTCCGCGTCGCCGGCACGCGCCCCGGGTTCCGGGACGCGTTCGCGGTGGCCGCGCACGGGCTCCTCCCGATCTGGCTCGCGAGGCTCCTGGCCGTCCCCGCCGTCGTCGCGCGCGCGCCGGTGCAGGCGGAGGACGTGGACCGCCTCCTCCCCTCGAGCGCCGCGGCGCTCCTCCCGGCCGGCGCGCCCGCCTCGCTCGCGGGGGCGCTCGGCGGCCTCGACCTGTTCGCGCTGTGGGCCGCCGCGCTCGTCGCGGCGGGCATGGCGCGCGCCACGGGCGCGCCGCGCCGCCGCTCCGCGGCCGTGGTCGCGATCCTGTACGTCTCCTGGATCGCCGTCGTGCGGGTGGCGCTCCCCGCGCTCGCCGCCGCTGCGGCGGCAGCGCCGAAGGGAGCGTCGTAGTGACCCGCGCCGCCGTCGCCCTCGTCCTCGCGTCCGCGCTCGCGAGCGCCCGCGCTGCCGGCGCGGCGCCGCTCACGCTCGACGAGGCGCTCGCCTTGGCGAGCAAGGAGAGCCCGGACCTCGCCATCGCCCGCGCCGACGCGGACGGCGCGGCGGCGGATCCCATCGCGAGCACCGGGGCGGTGCTGCCGCGGCTCGACCTCCAGGCGTCGTTCGGGCACGACTTCACGGGTGCGACTCCGGGGCAGTCGATCGTGATCGGCGGGGCTTCCCTCCAGCTCCCGGGCTCCCGCGCCAGCAATCAGGAATCGGACGCGCTCTCGTTCCGCCTCAGCCAGACCCTGTTCGACTGGGCGGCGTTCCGCGACATCGCCCGCGCGCGCGCGTCCGCGCGCTCCGCGGCCCGTCAGTACGACGAGAGCGTGCTCACGCTCGCCTTCGAGGTCACGCGCCGCTTCTACGAGGTGGTCCGCGCCGAGCGCACGCTCGACGTGCTCGAGCGCACCGCGGTGCGTTCGGACGAGCTCGTCTCGCGCGCCGACGCGCTGTACGCGGCCGGGCGTGCCCCGAAGGCCGACACCCTGCAGGCGCGGGCGAACCTCGCGAACGACCGCATCACCGCGGAGGCGCAGCGCGTCCGCGTCGCGCAGGCCCGGTCCGCGCTGGGCGAGACGCTCGGCCGGAAGGACGGCGCGGAGGTGGCGGTGGTCCCGCCCGCGGCGCTCGAGGCCCCGATCGCCGTCCGCGCCGAGCCGCCGCCGGTGGAGGAGCTCCTCGCGGCCGCCCGGTCGCGCCGCCCCGCGCTCGCCGCCCAGGCGGCGCTCGTCGACGCCGCGGACGCCGCGGCGGGAAGCGCGCGCGGCGGCTGGCTGCCCACGATCTCCGCGCAGGGCTCGTACTCGCGCCAGGGATACGCGTTCGGCGCGCCAGAGGCGGTGTACGGCGATCCCTCGCGCGCCTACGCGGCGACCGCCCAGCTCGTCCTCACCTGGAACCTCTTCGAGGGGCGGCGCACCGAGGCGACCGTCCGGCGCGCGGACGCCCAGGCCCGGCGGGCGCGTGCGTCGGAGGACAAGACCGCCGCGCTCGTCGCGCAGGAGCTCGCGAGCGCCCGCGCCGCGCTCGCCTCGCTCGGGCGCCAGGTGTCGCTCGCGTCCGACGCCGTCGGCGTCGCGCAGCAGGGCCTCGCCCTCGCCCGCGAGCGGCTCGAGGCGGGCCTCGCGAACCAGCTCGAGATCCGGGATGCCTCGCTCAAGGCGACGCAGGCGGAGCTGTCCCTGGTCCAGGCGCGCATCGACGAAGCGATCGCGCGCGCCGATCTCGCCCGCGCCGCAGGAGGACCCCTCTAGCCATGGCTCCCCCCATTGCCGCGCCCAAGCCGGGCGACGCGCCGGACCGCGCCGCTCCCGCCGAGACCCCCACGCTCGCGCCGCCCCCGGCGCGCATCCGCATGAGCTGGCCGAGGCGCATCGCCGCGATCGTCTTCGCCCTCGCCATCGCCGCCGTGGTGGTGGCCTCGCTCCGCCCGACCGCGGAGCCGCCGCTCGCCATCCAGGCGACGAAGGCGCGCAAGGGGCCCATCACGCGGATCGTCACCGCCGCGGGGAAGCTCCAGGCCGCGACGGAGGTGAAGCTCTCGTCGAGCATCACCGGCGACCTCCTCGAGCTCACCGTGCGCGAGGGCGACCGCGTGAAGCGCGGCCAGGTGCTGGGCCGGATCGACTCGCGCCGCTACGCGGCCCAGGTGGCGCAGCAGGACGCGGCGCGCGCCTCCGCGATCGCGGACCGCGAGATGCAGGCGGTGCAGGTGAGGCAGCTCGAGCAGGAGCTCCGGCGCGTGGAGCGGCTCGCGGCCGGGGGAAACGCGTCCACCGCCGAGCTCGACACCGCGCGGTCGAGCCTCGCCGGCGGCAAGGCGCGCGTCGAGGCGGCGCAGGGGCGGATCGACCAGGCCGACGCCGCCCTCCGCGAGGCACGCCACTTCCTCTCGCTCACGGCGCTCGTCGCGCCGATCGACGGCGTGGTCACGAGCCTCGTGAAGAAGGTCGGCGAGCGCGTGCGGGGCAGCGACTTCTCCGAGGACGTCCTCCTCGTCATCGCCACGCTCTCGCAGATGGAGGCGAAGGTCGAGGTCGGCGAGCACGAGGTCGTCTACGTGAAGGAGGGCGACCCCGCCGACATCGAGATCGACGCGTTCCCGGACAGGAAGTTTCCCGCCCAGGTGGTCGAGGTGGCGCGGAACGCGACGGTGAAGAACGCGGGCACGGAGGCCGAGGTGACGACCTTCTTCGTGCGCCTCGCGCTGACCCAGCCCGTGCCGGGCGCGCTCCCCGGCATGAGCGGGCAGGCGTCGATCTCCACCGACACGCGCGAGAGCGCGGTCGTCGTGCCGATCCAGGCGGTGACGGTGCGGCCGGAGAAGGACCTCGCCTCGGGCGGGAAGCCGAAGGACCCGGCCGATCAGGCCCCGGCGCCGCCCTCGACCGCCGGCAAGCGGCCGCGGCGCGAGCCCTTGCGCAAGGTCGTCTTCGTCATCGAAGGCGGCGTCGCGAAGCTGCGCCCCGTGGAGACCGGCCTCGCGAGCGACACCGAGATCGAGATCGTCTCGGGCCTCTCCGAGGGCGACAGGGTCGTGGAGGGGCCCTACCGGATCCTCTCCCGCGAGCTCGCCGACGGGCGGCGCGTCACCGAGGAGCCGCCCGGCGGGAAGAAGAAGGGCTAGGGAGCGCGCGTGGCCGGTCCGCTCATCGAGATCGAGGACCTCCGGCGCCACTACGTGGTGGGCGGCGAGGTCGTGCACGCGCTCGACGGCGTGTCGTTCTCGATCCAGCGCGGCGAGTGGGTCGCCATCGTCGGGCAGTCCGGCTCCGGCAAGTCGACGCTCATGAACCTCGTCGGCTGCCTCGACACGCCCACGTCCGGCACCTACCGGCTCGCCGGCGCGGACGTGCAGGGGCTCCACGACGACGCCCTCGCGGACCTGCGCAACAGGGAGATCGGGTTCGTCTTCCAGACCTTCCAGCTCCTGCCGCGCGCCTCCGCGCTCGCGAACGTGGAGCTGCCGCTCGTGTACCGGGGCGTCTCGCGGCGCGAGCGGCGCGCGCGCGCGGAGGCGGCGCTCGTCTCGGTCGGCCTCGCGAACCGCATGCACCACAGGCCGAACGAGCTCTCCGGCGGGCAGCGCCAGCGCGTCGCCGTCGCGCGCGCGCTCGTGGGCGAGCCCTCGCTCCTCCTCGCCGACGAGCCGACGGGCAACCTCGACTCCGCGACGGGCGAGGAGATCATGCGGCTCTTCGACGACCTGCACCGGCGCGGCCACACGCTGCTCCTCGTCACGCACGAGCCGCGCCTCGCGGCGCGCTGTCCGCGCGCCATCCGGCTCTCGGACGGGCGCGTCGTCGGCGACGGCCCCGGTGCCGAGATCGCCGCGCTCGGCGCCGCGAGGACGGCGCGGGCATGAGCGCGCTCCGGCCCCGCCTCGTGCGCGCCACCGCGGAGATCGCGGAGGGCGCCCGCATCGCGGTGTTCGCCCTGACGGGCGCGCGGCTGCGGTCCTTCCTCACCACGCTCGGCATCGTCATCGGCGTCATGACCGTCATCGCCATCGTCGCGATCATCCAGGGCCTCGACCGATCGTTCGAGGCGCAGATGGCGAACCTGGGCGCGAACACCCTCTACGCGAACAAGTGGAAGTGGTTCACCGGCGCGGACGAGTGGTGGGAGATGCGCAACCGCAAGAACTTCGGGCTGCCGGAGCTGCACGCCGTCGAGGCGGAGTCGACCCTCGCCACGGCGGTCGCGCCGATGGCCGGGCAGCGCGCCCTCGTCACGCGCCTCGACAAGGAGATCGAGAACGTCCAGGTCATCGGCACCTCGCCGCGGTACCTCGACACGAACGGCGGATCGGTGGCCCAGGGGCGGTTCCTCTCCGACCCGGACGTCGAGCTGTCGCGCAACTCGGCCGTGCTCGGCGCGGACGTCGCGCAGCGGCTGTTCGAGGGCATGCGCGCGGAGGACGCCGTCGGGCGCAAGGTGATGGTGCGGGGCATCCCCTTCACCGTCGTCGGCACCATGGCCCGGCGCGGCCGCATGCTCGGCATGGACCTCGACGTGAACGTGCTCGTGCCGTACACGACGCTGCTCCGCGACCTGGGGTCGCGACGCTCGATGACCATCGCCGTCGCGACCGAGCCCGGGAAGATGTCGGCGCTCGAGGACGAGCTCACCGGCATCCTGCGCCGCGTCCGCCGCGTTCCGCCGGAGAAGAAGGACGACTTCGCGCTCAACCGCCAGGACCAGGTGCTGAAGCTCTACGGGCAGCTCACGGGCGCGCTCTACGGCGTCGCCGTCGGCGTCGGGCTCATCACGCTCGTGGTGGGCGGCATCGGCATCATGAACATCATGCTCGTCTCGGTGACGGAGAGGACGCGCGAGATCGGAGTGCGGCGCGCGCTCGGCGCGCGGCGGCGCACCATCCTGCTCCAGTTCCTCGTCGAGTCGTCCGTGGTCGCCGCGCTGGGCGGCGCGGTGGGCACCGCGCTCGGCCTCGCCGTCGCGCAGCTCGTCGCGCTCGTGACGCCGCTCGCGGCGGCCGTGACGCCCTCCGCGGTCGCGCTCGGCCTCGGCTTCTCCGCGGGGGTGGGGCTCCTCTTCGGCTCGTGGCCGGCGTGGCGGGCGGCGCGGCTCGACCCCGTGGAGGCGCTCCGGTACGAATGACCGCGCTGCTCGACACCCTCGCGATGGCGTTCGCCACGCTCCGGGCGAACGTGCTGCGGTCCGCGCTCACGCTCCTCGGCATCGTCATCGGGGCGAGCACGGTGGTGGCGATGATGTCCCTCACGGAGGGGCTCCGCCTCAAGATCGCGACGGACCTCTCCGTGCTCGGCGCCGGCGCGTTCCAGATCCAGAAGTTCCCCGCCATGAACTTCGGCGAGCTCAACTGGCGCAAGTACGAGGCGCGCAAGGACCTCACGCGCGATCAGGCCGAGACGCTCGTCGGGCTGCCGCACGTGAGGCACGTCGCGTTCGAGGACACGAGCTGGAAGCCGGAGCGCCTCGCCACCTCCGAGCGGCAGACGAAGCAGAACGTCAACGTGTCGGGCGTCATGCCGGCGCAGCAGTTCACGAGCGCGATCCAGGTCGCGGCCGGCCGCTTCGTCTCCGACACGGACGTCGTCCTCGGGCGCCGCGTGGCGTTCATCGGCGCCGACGTGGCGGACGTGCTCTTCCCGAAGGAGGACCCCCTCGGCAAGGAGGTCCGCGTGCGCGGCGTGCCCTTCGAGGTGGTCGGCGTCGCGGACCGCATGGGCTCGATCCTCGGCCTCGAGTCGAAGGACGGGTTCGCCTGGATCCCGTGGACCGCCTACAACATCGTGATCGGGCGCGGGAAGCAGTCCACCATCGCCGTCCAGGCGACCTCGCCGGAGGACGCGCCGAAGGCGCTCGACGAGGTCACCTCCGCCCTGCGCCGGGCGCGGGGCGTCCCGCCCCACGACGACAACGACTTCGAGGTCTTCTCGAACGAGAGCCTGTCGGAGATGTTCGACAACCTCGCCCGCCTCGTGGGCGCGGCGACGTTCGGCGTCTGCGCGCTCGCGCTCCTCGTCGGCGGCATCGGGATCATGAACATCATGCTCGTCTCCGTGACCGAGCGGACGCGCGAGATCGGCCTGCGCATGGCGGTGGGCGCGCGCCGCCGCCGCATCCTGGCCCAGTTCCTCGCCGAGTCGGTCGTGCTCTCCGCGCTGGGCGGCCTGCTCGGTGTCCTGGCGGGGGCGGCGCTCGCCGTCGGCGCGCGCGAGGTCTTCCAAGTTCCTGCGAGCATCCCGGCCTGGGCGGTGATACTGTCCCTCGCCACCTCCGGCGGGGCGGGCCTGCTCTTCGGCATCTACCCCGCCGCCAGGGCGTCGAAGCTCGACCCCGTCGAGGCGATGCGGACGGAGTGACACCGGGGACGGGATCGACGTGGAGCGCGCGAAGCTGGTCCGAGAGATCCGGGGCTGGACCCTCACCATCCTCGCGGTGCTCGCCTTCCGGACCTTCCTGTACGAGGCCGTGTACATCCCGTCGGGATCGATGATCCCGACGCTCCAGATCGGCGACTACGTCATCGTGGAGAAGTGGGCGTACGGCGCGCGGCTGCCGTTCACGGCGTCGGCGCAGGCCACCTGGTCGAAGCCGAAGCGCGGCGACATCGTCGTGCTCCTGGCGCCCCCGGGAAACCCGCGCGACGACGATCTCATCAAGCGGGTGGTCGCGGTCGAGGGCGATTCGGTGGAGATCCGCGACGGGCACCTCGTGGTGAACGAGAAGCCGGTGCCGCGCGAGCGGGTGGCCGGCCCGTGCGAGTACCAGAACCGGGTCCCGGAGGGCGGCGACTGGCGCGACGAGCCGTGCACCGACTTCGTCGAGCAGCTCGACGCGCACCGCTACCACACGTTCTGCACGCCGTACCTCCCCTGCGGCGACGTCGACCGCCGCGTGGTGCCGCCCGGCACGGTCTGGCTCGCCGGCGACCACCGCGACCACTCGGCGGACAGCCGCGTGTTCGGGCCCGTGCCCGTCGGCCGGATCAAGGGACGCGCCTGGATGGCGCTCGTCTCGTGGGGCCCGCGCGGCCCGCGCTGGGACCGGCTGTTCCACTTCGTGAATCACTGAGTAC
>DASSQM010000019.1:0-3955 GCA_035702465.1 Anaeromyxobacter sp.
CTCCGCCGCGCGCCGACGGCCGCGCGCCCGTCCCCGTTCCGGCCCCGCCGCCCGCGTGGAACGGCGGCCGCGCGCCGGGCTGGGGCCGGCCGGAGCCGCAGCGCGGCGCTCCGCCCCCCGTGTACCGGGGACAGCCGCCCCGGCTGGCTGCGCCGCCGCCCGTGTACCGAGGCGAGCCCCCGCGGCAGGGCGCGCCCGCGTACCAGCCGCAGCCGGCGCGGCAGGGACCGCCGCCGGCGCAGGCGCCGGCTCCCGCGCAGCGCGGGGGCGGTCGAGCGGAGCGGCGAGAGGACGGCGGGGGCGGCGGATCGCATCGGCGGTGAGGCGCCGGCCTCGGCGGCGACCTCGAGCGCGACGCGACCTCGACCCGATCTCGAGTCCGACCGCCTTGCGGCGGGGACCCGACAGGCACCTGAGCGCGCCTCGGGTCCACCGTTAAACGGCGGTCGACATGAGGACCTTCACTCGACGCGAATGGCTCGAGCTCGCCGCCGGCGCGACCGCGGCGCTCGCGTGGCCGGCACGCGGGGCGACTGGCACCGTGCGCATCGGGGCGGTGCTGGAGCTCTCCGGCGCCGCCTCGCTCTGGGGGAAGCCCCAGCGCGAGAGCATCCAGATGGTCGCGGACGAGCTCAACCAGAAGGGCGGAGTGGGCGGGGCGAAGATCGAGATCGTCGCGTACGACAACGAGTCGAACGAGACGAAGTCGCTCATCCTCGCGAAGCGGCTCGTCGAGGAGGACAAGGTCGCCGGGATCATCGGCGCGGGCACCACGCCGACGACGATGCCGATCGTCCCGTACGCCTCGCAGGCGGGCGTGCCCCTCGTGTCGATGGGCTCGGCGGACGTGATCGTCAACCCGCCCGCAGAGCGCCATTGGATCTTCAAGACCGCGAACAACTCGAGCGACATCGCGAGGAAGATGCTCTCGTACCTGACGGCGAAGCAGCTGTCGCCGGTGGTCTTCCTGTCCGTGAACAACGCCTACGGCGACGCCGGGCGCGCGCAGTTCGAGAAGCTGGCCGGTCCGGCGGGGATCAAGGTCGCCGCCTGGGAGAAGTTCGGCGCCACCGACAAGGACATGAAGCCGCAGCTCACGCGCGCGCGCGCAGCCGGCCCCAAGGCGATCGTGGTGTGGGCCATCCCGCCGGCCGCCGCGCTCGTGGCGCGGAACGCGGCCGAGCTGGGTCTGCCGCGCGAGCTCCAGATGGTGCACGACCACGGAGCGGGCAGCTCTCCGGCGTTCATCGAGCTCTCGGGTGGCGGCGCGGAGGGGACGGTGCTCGTCACCGCGAAGCTCGCGGTGGCCGACCAGCTCCCCGCCTCGGATCCGCAGAAGGCGGTGCTCGGGGCGTACCTGGACGGATACCGCAAGCGCGCCGGCCAGCAGGCCTCCGCGATCGGCGGCATGGCGTACGACGCCATGCTCCTGTACGCGAAGGCGCTCGAGGCCGCCGGGCCCGATCGCGCGGGGCTGCGCGACGCCATCGAGCGCACCGCAGGCCTCGTGGGCGTGACGGGCGTGTTCCATCTGCGGCCGGACGACCACAACGGCCTCACGGTGAAGGACCTCGAGCTCGCGCGCGTCGAGCGCGGGCGCCAGGTCCGCATCGTCCTGTGACGTCCCGTGCGCGCGGCCGACGTGCTCCAGCTCGTGCTGTCCGGGCTCTCGATCGGGGGCATCTACGCGCTCGTCGCCGTGGGGTTCGTGACCATTCACGCAGTGACCGGCGTCATCAACTTCGCGCAGGGGGAGCTCGCCATGGTCGGCGCGCTCTCCGCCGCGAGCGCGAGCGCTGCGCGCGCCCCGCTCCCCGCTGCGGTCTCCGCGGGCGCGATCGCCGGAGCGGTCGTCGGGCTCGCGGTGGAGCGGGCCACGCTCTGGCCCGCGCTGCGCCGCGGCCGCGCCGTCGCGGACGTGGTCCTCATCCTGCTCACCATCGGCGCGTCGATCGCCCTCCGCGGCGCGGCGCTCGCCGTCTGGGGCAGCGAGCCGTACCTCCTGCCGCCGTTCACGCCCGGGCCTCCCCTCGAACTCGGCGGCGCCGTCGTGGCGCGGCAGACGATCTGGATCCTCGCGCTGTCCGCGGCGGCGGTCGCCGCGCTCCAGCTCTTCTTCTCGCGCACGCAGGCGGGCGCGGCGTTGCGCGCGTGCGCGATGAACCGCGACGCCGCGCGCCTCTCCGCCATCGCGCCGGCGCGCATGTCGGCGCTCGCGTTCGGGCTCGCTGGCGGGGTGGCGGGGCTCGCCGGCGCGGTGATCACGCCGGTGTCGCTCGCCACCTACGACATGGGCCTCCTCCTCGGCCTCAAGGGGTTCGTGGCGGCGGTGGCAGGCGGGCTCGCGAGCCCGCCGGGCGCCGTCATCGCCGCGCTCCTCCTCGGCGTGCTCGAGTCCGTGTTCGCCGGGCTCGTCTCGTCCGGCTACAAGGACGCGCTCGCGTTCCTCGTCCTCGTCGCGGTCCTGCTCGCCCGCCCCGAGGGGCTGTTCGCCGTGGGGCGCCTCCGGCGCGTCTGATGCCGGCGCGTTCCCGAGCGCTCGCGGCCGGGGCCGCCGTCGCCGCGGCGGCGGCGCTGCCGCTCGCGCTGGGCGGCTATGCCCTCTCGCTCCTCGTCCTCGTCGGCATCCAGGCGATCGCGGTGCTCGGGCTCACGCTGCTCATGGGGCAGGCGGGCCAGGTGTCGCTCGCGCAGGGGGCCTTCTACGGCGTGGGCGCGTACGGGTCCGCGATCCTCACCGTCCACGGAGGCCTGCCGGCGGTCGCCTCCGTGCCGCTCGCCGTCGCGGCCGCCGCCGTGGTGGCGCTCGCGCTCGGGCTGCCGGCGCTGCGCCTCGGCGGCCACCACCTGGCGCTCGCCACGCTCGGGTTCGGCGTCGTGGTGTTCTTCGTGTTCAACGAGGAGGTCGCGTGGACCGGTGGCCCGTCCGGGATGAGCGGCATCCCGCACGTCGAGGTCCTCGGGAGGGCGATCGCGAGCGACCGCGCTCACGCCTGGCTCGTCTGGGCGGCGCTCCTCGCGGCGCTCGCGGGAGCGCGCGCGCTCCTGGGCTCCCGCCTCGGCCGCGCGTTCCGCGCGGTCGCCTCGTCCGAGGTGGCCGCCTCCGCGATCGGCATCCACGTCGCGCGCGTGAAGCTCGCCGCCTTCGTGATCTCCGGCGCGCTCGCCGCCCTGGCCGGCGCGCTGTACGGCCACTGGCTCACGTTCGTCTCGCCGGCGGCGTTCGGCCTCGAGAGCTCGATCGAGCTCCTCGTCATGGCGGTCGTGGGAGGCCTCGGCAGCGTCGGTGGCGCCGTGCTCGGCGCCGCGGCGGTGACGCTCCTCGTGGAGGCGCTGCGCGGCCTCGCGCACGCCGCGGCGCCGGGCGCGACGGGGTGGATCGAGATCGTCGCGTTCGGCGTCGTCCTCGTCGCGGCGCTGCTCGCGATGCCGGAGGGGCTCGCGGGTGCGCTGCGCCGGGCCGTCGTGCGGCGCCGGGCCCGCGCCGCCGGCGGGGACGGTGCGGCCGATGCCTGACGACGTCGTCGTGCGCGGCCTCACGCGCCGGTTCGGCGGGCTCACGGCGCTCGACCGCGTCTCGTTCACTGCGGAGGCGGGCCGGATCACCGCCGTCATCGGCCCGAACGGCGCGGGGAAGACGACGCTGTTCAACTGCATCAGCGGGCTCGATCGGCCCGACGCGGGCGAGGTCGCGCTCGGGGGCAGCGGGCTCACCGGCAGGGCGCCGCACGAGGTGGCCGCGCTCGGCGTCGCGCGCACGTTCCAGACGCTCCAGGTGTTCGGGACGATGTCCGTGCTCGAGAACGTGCGCACCGCGGCGGAGCACGCGCGGGGCCGGCGGTCGGCGGGCGCGGACGCGCCGGCGCGCGCGCGGCGCTGCCTCGACGCCGCCGGGCTCGCGGGGCTCGCGGACCGGCCTGCGCGCGCGCTCTCCTTCGGCGAGCAGCGCCGGCTC
>DASSQM010000020.1:0-3323 GCA_035702465.1 Anaeromyxobacter sp.
GCTGCCCAGCGCTGTTCCGGGCTCAGCGCCACACCGATGGTGTTCACGGGGTTCACGCCGTTCGGCCCCGGTGTGGCCGCGACCTCCACGATCACCTACACCTGCGATCCCGGCGTCACGCAGGCCTGGATTGGAATCTTCGATAAGAAGCAGCTCGCGTCGGCGGGCAATATTCTCTCATTCGATATCTATACGACGTCCGATCGGTCCCAGCCCTGGCCCGACGCGCCTCCGCACGCGGTTCCCGCCGGCACGACGGTCACGGTGACGGCCTATGGCTTCCTTCCGGCCCAGGACGCGGCGGCCGGGAGCTACACCGGGACGCAGCGCGTCGTGCTGTACACCGGAGCCAACCAGGCGAAGACGGATCAGGTCACGCTGCAGGTGTCGGTGATCGTGCCACCCGCCTGTACCGTGGGCGCGGGAACGCTCGCGTTCGGCGCGTACGATCCCGTCGTCGCGAACGCCGTCACGCCGCTCGACGCCCAGGGCACGTTCCAGATCGCCTGCACCCGCAACACGAGCTGGTCGGTGGCGCTCGGGCAGGGGAACTTCGCGGCAGGGGCCGTCCGGCGCATGGCGAGCGGCGCACAGCGGCTCGCCTACGAGCTCTACCGCGACGCGGGCCGCACGGCCGTGTGGAACGCGGCGGGAACCGTGAACGGGAGCGCGCCGAGCAGCGCGCCGATCACGCTCACCGTGTACGGCCGGATCCCCGCGGGCCAGGCCGTGACGCAGGGCAACTACGCCGACACGGTGCAGTCCACGATCAACTTCTAGCGCCGCGCCGACGCTTCGCCGCCCGCCGCGGCCGGAGCGTCGGCGAGCACGGTGACGACGAGGTAGCTCGGATCGGCCTCGTACGGCGTGATGCGCACGCCGGGGACGGGGTCCGCGCCGGTCGACTTCGACAGGCTCAGGGCGGTCGCCGCCCACGCGGTCCCGCCGACCGTGCGCACGCTCAGCGACGCGGTGCCCGCGGTGCCCTCCGCCACGGAGACGCGCACCGTCCGCACCACCGTCGCGGAAACGCCGAGCCGCACGACCTCCGTCCCGCCGGACGCGACCGGCGGAGCGCCGAGGAGGAGCGCGGACAGCAGGGCGAGTCGGTGACGCATGACGATCGGTCCTCGCATCGGGCGTGCCGGAGGCACTGCGCGCGAACGTCTCGGAAGCAGCCCTCTCCACGCGCGAATTCGGCGGCGGCGATCGGCCGTCGCGCGCGGCGCCGCCGGTGCGCGATGACCCGCGGGCGCCGGCGCGACCCGCTCCTGCGACGCCGCGCCGCCGGAGCGACGGATTTCCGGCGCGCGTGGGTCGCGCGCGCCCGGTCGCTCGCCTCACCCGAGGAGCCGCCGCACCGCCTCCGCGATGTGCCGCGCGCCGATGCCCGCCGCGTCGACGAGCTCCGCCGGCGTGCCCGAGCCCGGCATGCCCCGGACCGCGAGCCGCGCGATGGCGGGCGCGGGCTTCCCGGAGAAGACCTCGCACACCGCGTCCGCGAGCCCGCCCTCCGGCCAGTGATCCTCGGCGACGACGAGGCGCCCCCCGCACTCGCGCGCGCAGGCCTCGACGGTCGCCGCGTCGATGGGCTTCACGCTGTAGAGGTCGACGACGCGCACGGCGACTCCGCCGCGCCGGAGCTCGTCGTGCGCGGCGAGCGCCTCGTGGAGCGTGACGCCCGCGGCGAGGATCGCCGCCTGGTCCCGGTCCGAGCGGCGCAGGACCTTGCTGCCGCCGATCTCGAACCGCTCGTCCGGGCCGTAGAGGACGGGGGTCTTCCCGCGCGTCGTGCGCATGTAGCTGATGCCGTCGCGGGCCGCCATGAGGCGCGTGAGCTCGACCGTCGCCGTCGCGCACGACGGGTAGAGGACGGTGCTGCCGGCCACCGCGCGCATCATGGCGAGGTCCTCGAGCGCCATCTGCGAGGGTCCGTCCTCGCCGATCGAGACCCCCGCGTGCGAGCCCGCGAGGCGCAGGTTCGCCCTCGACACCGCCGCCATGCGGAGCTGGTCGTACGCGCGCGTGAAGAACGCCGCGAACGTCGCCGCGAACGGCCTGAGCCCGAGCACCTGCATGCCCAGCGCCGCGCTCACGAGCTGCTGCTCGGCGATGTAGATCTCGAAGAAGCGATCGGGGTGGGCCTTGCCGAACCTCTCCGTGTACGTGGAGTTGCCCACCTCGCCGTCGAGCGCGACGACGTCGCCGCGCGCCGCGCCGAGCGCCCGCAGCGCGTCGCCGAACGCCTCCCGCGTCGCCACCTTCGAGCCGACCGCGTAGCGCGGGGGCGCGAACGCCTCCTCGCGCGCCGGGCGCGGCCCGGTGCGGCGGCGCGGCCCGAGCGCCGGGACGACGAGGTCGCCGGGCGGGTTCCCGAGCTCCGCGAGCGCGCGCTTCGCCTCCTCGTCCGAGAGCGCCTTCCCGTGCCATCCCTCCTGGTCCTCGAGGAACGAGACCCCCGCGCCCTTCTTGGTGCGGGCCACGATGCAGGTCGGGCGCTCCGCGCGCTCCGCGTCCGCGTACGCGCGGTGGATCGCGCCCGGGTCGTGGCCGTCGATCACGGCCGCGTTCCAGCCGAACGCGCGCGCCCGCGCGGCGTACGCCTCGCCGTCCCACTGCACCATCGTCGGCCCGCGCTGCCCGAGCCGGTTCATGTCGACGATGGCGGCCACCTGGCGGAGCCCGTAGAAGCCTCCGAGCTCGAGCGCCTCGTACACGCTCCCCTCCGCCATCTCGCTGTCGCCGAGGAGCACCCAGCACCGGATGTCCCGGCCCAGGAGGCGCGCGGCGAGCGCCATCCCGATCGCCGCCGGAAGCCCCTGGCCGAGCGAGCCCGTCGCCACGTCGACCCACGGGAGCCGCGGCGTCGGGTGGCCCTCGAGCCGGCTGCCGAGCTTGCGCAGCGAGAGGAGCTCGTCGTCCGCGATCGCTCCCGCGGCCTTGAACATCGCGTAGAGGAGCGGCGACGCGTGGCCCTTCGAGAAGACGAGGCGGTCGTTGTCGAGGTCGTGCGGATGGTCCCAGTCGCAGCGGAGGTGGTCCGCCAGCAGCACTGCCATGAGGTCCGCCGCGGACATGCTCGAGGTGGGGTGCCCGGAGCCCGCCGCCGTCGTCGCGCGGATGCTGTCCGCGCGCAGCTGCGCCGCGATGCGCGTCCAGTCCTTCGAGGTGCTGGCCATCGGCGTCTCCTCCGCCTGCGGAGCGGCCGCCCTCCACGGATGGCCTCCGTCTGACCGTAGTGCGCGCACGGCGCGGCGGCAGCGGCGCGGCACGGCCGGCCGAGCCCCTGCGCGGTGCGCCCCCGCCCGGCACGGCGGCGTGCG
>DASSQM010000021.1:0-3308 GCA_035702465.1 Anaeromyxobacter sp.
CACCGAGATGTCGCTGTGCATCGGCCGGGCGGTGGTCGCCGGCGGGCGATGGGATCTGCGCGCCATCGCGGACGGCCTCGCCGCGTGGCTCCGGGGCAGCCCCGCGGACGTGGGGAGTACGGTCCGCAAGGGCATCCGCCGCTACGTGCTGGAGGGAACGCTCGCGGGCGCGCCGAGCGAGGGCGACGCGGGCAACGGCGCGGCGATGCGCATGGTCCCCGTAGCGCTTGCGACGCTCGCCGACCGCGCGCTCCTCGAGCGCTGCACGCTGGAGCAGGCGCGTCTCACGCACCACCACCCGCTTTCCGATGCCGCGTGCCTCCACGTGGGTGAGCTGCTCCACCTCGCCCTGCTCGGCCTCTCGAAGGCGCGCCTCCGCCGCGCGTCGGAGGCACTCGCCGCGCGCGAGCGCGCCTTCAGGCTCGACCGTTACGATGGTCTCGCGACCGGGTACGTCGTCGACACCCTGCGGACCGTGCTCCACTTCTTCGAGGCCACCAGCGGCTTCGAGGAGTGTGTCGTAGCGGTGGTGAACCAGGGCGGCGACGCCGACTCGACCGGCGCCATCGCCGGCGCCATCGCCGGCGCGTACTACGGCCCGGGCGAGCTGCCGCCGCGCTGGCTCCGCCGCCTCGACCGTCGCGTGCGCGACGAGGTCGAGCGGCTCACGAACGCGCTCGTTTCGATATCCCCGCTCGGGCGAGGCATCGCGCCAGGGTACTGACGCAAGCGATGTCACGCGAGGATCCGACGCGCCCGCAGCTCTCCCCCGACAACACCTAGCTCTCGCTCTCCTTTCAGCACCGACCGCGCGAAGAGGTGGCCCGCGAAGAAGACGCGCGGCAGGCCCACGCGCACCTCGAGCACCACGTCGCCGAACTCCCAGGCGCGCTCGCGATCGTCGGTGAACGAGCACAGGTTGTTCATGCGGAGGACCCACTCGCGCCGGCCGAGCGTCTCCACGATCTGGTGCGCGGCGAGGTCGTTCTGTCCGCGCCAGAGCGTGAGCCACCGCTCGCCCGGATGCCGGCGCGCGAGCTCGTACTGCGTGAACGTGTAGACGAGGTCGAGCTGCGCGTCGATCGCGCTCGTCCATGCATGGCCTCGCGCGCGATCCGCGGCGTAGCGCGCGCGGGCGGCGCCGTCCGGCGCGCCGAGCGGCTCGCGGTGAAACGTGGGCGGGATGCCGAGGCGGCTCTCGACCCAGCCCTTCAGGACGGCGCCCTCGACGGACGACGCGTCCATCCCCCAGCCGCGCAGGAAACGCAGGTAGCCGTTGCGCAGGGACCGGCGGGCGCCGGAGGTCCCCTGCTCGCGCCAGTGGTGGAGCTGGAAGCGCACGTCCATCCAGTCGTCGAAGCGCCTCGCGCGCTCTTCGGGATCGTCGACGCGGTCGAGGAGGTCGAACAGGAACCGGTTCTCGGCGCGGACGCCCTGGATCTCGATGGGCCGCGGGTCCTCGTCGAACGCGCGCGACGCGATCACCCAAGGTGGAAGGTTGCATCGGTTGAGGCACGTCGTCGGCACGGCTCTCCCTGCCCGCGGATCGCGCAGCGCGCGACCCTTCGCTGTCCGAAAACCGGACAGGCGCACAATCGGCGCGGCCCGCCGCCGCGCCGGAGGCCCCGCCTGCAAGAGCCGGGCGATCCCGGCCGCGTGGCATCCCGGTTGCTCCTGCGGCGCGTCATGGAGCTCCGCCGCGGCGCGCACGCGATCGAGGCGCTGCACGAGATCGGCAAGGTCCTGTCCGTCGCGACGGATCTGACCAAGGCGTTCACGTCGGCGCTGCTCGTGCTGCGGTCGTACGCGGGCCTGGGGAACGGCACCGTGTCGCTGTTCGACGCGGTGACGGGCGAGGTGTTCATGGAGGCGGCGCCGGAGATCCCGGACGCGGAGCGCATCCTCGGGCGCATGCGGCCGGGCGAGGGCGTCGTTGGGCGCGTGTTTCAGGTCGGCGTCGCGGTGGCCATCCCGGACCTCGCCGAAGAGCCCGCGTTCCTGAACCGCACGGGGAGCTGGCGCGACCTCCGCGAGGACCGTCGCGCACTGTACGCGGTGCCTCTCACGGAGGGCCGCGCCACGCTCGGCGTCCTCACCGCGGAGCGGCGCTGGTCGGAGGGGCCGTTCTCGTTCGACGAAGACCTGATGCTCCTCTCGGTGGTGGCCGGCATGCTCGCGGCGCGCCTCCGCCTCGTCCAGCTCGAAAGCCCGGCGGAGAGGGCGCGGGCGGAGACTCCGCGGATCGTGCCTGGGCGCGAGCGCTTCCGCCGCGTCGTCGGCGTGAGCGCCGCCTGGCGCGCCGTCCTCGACGTCGTCGCGCGCGTCGCGCCGAGCCGCGCGACGGTGCTCCTCCGCGGCGAGAGCGGCACGGGCAAGGAGGTCGTGGCGCGCGCGCTGCACGACCACGGGCCGCGCGCCGAGCGGCCGTTCGTGGCGGTGAACTGCGCGGCCCTCCCCGAGGCTCTCCTCGAGAGCGAGCTCTTCGGACACGAGCGCGGCGCGTTCACGGGCGCGGCGCAGGCGCGGGCCGGCCGGTTCGAGCTCGCCGACGGCGGGACGCTCTTCCTCGACGAGGTGGGCGAGCTCCCGCTCGCGGCGCAGGTGAAGCTCCTCCGGGCCATCCAGGAGCGCCAGTTCGAGCGCGTCGGCGGGCGCAGGCCGATCACCGTCGACGTGCGCATCGTCGCCGCGACGAACCGCGACCTCGAGGAGGCCGTCCGCGCGGGGACGTTCCGCCTCGACCTGTACCACCGGCTCCAGGTCGTCGAGATCGAGCTCCCGCCGCTGCGCCGGCGGCCGGAGGACGTGCCCAGGCTGGCCGCGCACTTCGTCGAGGAGCTGGCGAGGGAGCACGGCCGGCTCCTCGAGCTCTCGCCGGACGCGCTCGACGCGCTCCGCGCGTACGAGTGGCCGGGGAACGTGAGGCAGCTCCGGAACGTGCTCGAGCGGCTCGTCGTGGCGCACCGGGATGCGGTGGTCCGCGCGGACGACCTCGAGTGGCTGCGCGCGACGACGACTGCGACCGCGACCGCGACCTCGACCGCGACCTCGAGCGTGATCGACGGCGGGGCGGAGCGTGAACGGGTCGAGACCGCTCTCGCCCGCGCCGGGCACGTGCAGGCGCGCGCGGCGCGGCTCCTCGGGATGTCGGTGCGGCAGCTGCGGTACCGCATCAAGAAGTTCGGCATCGCGGTGGAGCGGTTCTGAGCGCCCCGGCCGCCACGATCCGACGAGCGACCGCGGCCGACCTGGCCGCCCTCGTCCGGCTCCTTGGACAGCTCTTCGCGATCGAGGCGGATTTCCACCCG
>DASSQM010000022.1:0-10455 GCA_035702465.1 Anaeromyxobacter sp.
TTCTCGCTGCGGAGCCGCGCCGCCTCCACCGCCTGGTGCACGGTGGCGACCAGCTCCTGCTGGTGCCACGGCTTGGAGATGATGCGGAACACCTCGCCCGCGTTCACCGCCTCGAGCGCGACGCGGAAGTCCTCCGCCGCCGTGCACAGGATCCGCACCGCCGCGGGGAGCCGCGCGCGCGCCTGCTTCAGGAACGCGATGCCGTCCATCGACGGCATCATGTAGTCCGAGATGACGACCACCGGCGCGTCGCGCTCGATGGAGGCGAGCGCCTCCTCCGGCGTGGAGTAGCACGTCGGCTCGAACCCGGCGGACTCGAGGATGCGCGAGAGCGCCTTCAGGATGAGCTCGTCGTCGTCGACGATGAGCACGCGGCCGCCGGCGGCGCCCTCGGCGGGATGCGCGGAGTGGGGGGGCGCCATCCGAAGGTCCATGGACTCCGGGAGCATAGCCTCTCCCCGGGGAACAAGCATCCCGAGGGCTCGGCTCCCTGGGTCGGGTGACGTGAGGAAATGGCCGCTAGAAGCTCGAGAGGAACTCCTCGTTCGTGTCGAACTCGGAGAGCTTCTTGAGCAGCCGCTCCATCGCCTCGACGGGCTTGAGCGACGCGAGCGCGCCGCGCAGCCGGCGAATCTTCTCGATCTCCTTGGGGGAGAAGAGCTTCTCCTCCTTGCGCGTCCCGGAGGCGCCGATGTCGATGGCGGGGAAGATGCGGCGCTCCGCGAGCTGCCGTGAGAGCACCACCTCCATGTTGCCGGTGCCCTTGAACTCCTCGAAGATCACCTCGTCCATGCGCGACCCGGTGTCGATGAGCGCGGTCGCGATGATGGTGAGCGAGCCGCCCTCCTCGGCCTTCCGGGCGGAGCCGAACAGCCGCTTCGGGCGCTCGAGCGCGCGGGAGTCGACGCCGCCGGTGAGCGTGCGGCCGGAGGACTCGACCTCCTTGTTGTAGGCGCGCGACAGGCGCGTGATCGAGTCGAGCAGGATCACCACGTCCTTGCCGCCCTCGACGAGCCGCTTCGCGCGCTCGAGGACCATCTCGGCGACGTGGATGTGCTCCTCGGTCGGGCGGTCGTTCGAGGACCCGAACACGTCGCCCTGGATGTTGCGCTTCATGTCGGTGACCTCCTCGGGACGCTCGTCCACGAGGAGCACCATGAGGTACACGTCCGGCCGGTTCGCGGTGATCGCCTGCGCGATCCGCTGCAGCATGATGGTCTTGCCGGCCTTGGGCGGGGAGGTGATGAGGCCGCGCGCGCCGAGGCCGATGGGCGAGATGAGGTCGAGCACCCGGCCGATCATCTCGTCCGGCCGCGTCTCCATCACGAGCTTCTCGGTCGGATCGGTGGCGGTCAGGTTGTGGAAGTGCGTGCGGCGCGCGACCGCCATCGGATCGGCGCCCTCGAGCGTGTCGATCTTGGTGAGCACGCGCTTCATGTTCCGGACGGCGGCCTGTCCCTTGACGGAGAGACCCGGCTGCAGGTGCATCCGGTCGATGAGCCAGCGCGGCACCTCGACGTCGAACGGCTGCGGGAGGTAGCTGCGCTTCGGCTCGCGCAGGTAGCCGTTCCCCTTGTTCTCGAACTGGAGGATGCCCTCGACCTCCTCGGTCACCTCGGGCTGTGCCTGGGCTCCGGGCGGCGGCTGCGCGCCGGGCACCGCTCCCGGCGGGGGCATCGGGGCGGGCTGGCCGTTGGGGCCGACGAACTGGGGACCTCCGCCGCCGCCCTGCGCCTGGGCTCCGCCGCGGCCGCGGCGTCCGCGACGCCGCCGCCGGCGGCGGCCGGCCTGGCCGGCGCCGGGCTGGGCGGGTTGGCCGCCCTGCTGCGCCTGGATCTGCTCACCGTCCTGCGCGCCGGGCTGAGCCTGGGGGTCCTGCGGGGCCCCGCTCGCGACCGCGGCCGGGGACTGCTCGTTCTCGCTCATGCTGTCGTCTGCTCCGGTCGCGGGACGAGGTTGGTCGCCCCTGCGACACGTCCTTCTCGCGTCTGGAAGCGGCGGCCTGCGGACGCGTGAAGCGTGGTGGTCCGCGAGCTGCCTCCCCCGAGCCGGTCGCTGGCGCGCCGCGCTTCCGCGGCGTCACGGGCTCGAAGCCAGGAGCCGGTCGACCGGGGGTTCGTCTCCCCGCCGCGTGAAACGTACGTCGCCCGCGGAGGGGAAACAATCCTCTCTTAGCAGAATCCAAACCCCCAGGCGAGCCTTTCGAACTTCAGGGTGAGGGTAGCACCCACTCTGGAGGGAGCGCGAGGACCGGGCCCATCTCGGAGAGGAGGGCGAGGGCGCCGACCTCGGGGAGCGCCGCGAGCGCCCGCGCCAACGGGTCGGGCGGGGACAGGGCGGCGAGCGCGCCCGCGAGCGTCGTGCCGAAGTCCGTCGCCCCGCCGGTCCGCCGGATCGCGACGTCGTCCGGGCCGCCCAGGCGCGCCCGCTCGCGCGCGAGCGCGAGCGCGTCGTCCAGGGAGCCGAGCCTGTCCACGAGGCGTCGGTCGAAGGCCTGCTTCCCGGTCCAGACCCGGCCCCCCGCGAGCGGCTCGACCTCCGCGCGCGGGAGCTTGCGGCCCTCGGCCACCCGGTCCACGAACAGCCGGTAGAAGGCGTCGATCTGCTTCTCGACGGCCTGCCGCTCGGACGCGCTCCAGGGCTTCGCGACGGAGGCGAGCTGGGCGTTCTCCCCGCGCGCGTAGGCCTCGCGGGCCAGCGAGAGCTTCGCGAGGAGTCCCGACAGATCCGGCTTCACCGCGAACACGCCGATGGAGCCCGTCAGCGTCGACGGCTCGGCCACGATGGCGTCGGCCCCGACGGCGACGAGGTACCCGCCGCTCGCCGCGACGTCGCCCATCGACGCGATCACCGGCTTGCGCATGCGGGCGCGGACGACCTCGCGCCAGATGAGGTCCGAGGCGACGCCGTCGCCGCCGGGCGAGTCGACCCGGATCACGATCGCCCGCACCTCGCGATCCTCGGCGGCGCGCTTGATCTGCGCGACGACGGTCTCGGCGCCGGCGACCGCGCCGCCGCCGGCGGGCGAGGCGCGGCTCTTGCCCGCGACGATGGTGCCCTCGACGAGCACCACCTCGACGACGGGCGGCCGGCCCCAGCGCTGCGCCCGCCGCTCCGGGTCGGGCCGGTACGTGCCGCCGAGGCGGACGCGGCGGCCCGTGAGCCGCCCCGCCCACGCCTCCAGCTCGTCGGGCCAGAGCACCTCGTCGACGAGGCCCGCCGCCTTCGCGTCGTCGGAGGAGAGGAGGCCCGCGTCGACGAGCGCGCGCACGCGGTCGGGCGGCAGCCGCCGCGCCGCCGCGACGTCGGCCACGAACCGGCCGAACACGTCGTCGAGCAGCGCGTTCGTCATCTCCCGCGACTCCGGCGACGACGAGCTGCGCACGAGCGGCTCGGGCGCCGTCTTGAAGGCGCCGCGCGCGACGACGTCGAACCCGACGCCGAGCCGGGCGAGCCCGTCCTTCAGGAAGAGACGCGTCGTCGAGAGCCCCGAGACGTCGAGCGTGGATCCCGGCGGCACGGCGATCCCGCTCGCGGCGGTGGCGAGCCAGTACTCTCGCGTGTCGCCGCCCTGCACGTACGCGAGCACCGGCTTCACCTCGCGGAGCGCGGCGATCGCGGCGCGCAGCTCCTCGACGCGGCCGCCGCCGAAGGGGAGGTCCTCGATCTTCAGGACCACCGCGCCGACGTCCGGGTCGGCGCGCATCTGCCGCAGGCGGCGCAGGAGGCGGCCGTACGGATCGCGATCGCCGATGGTGAAGAAGAGGAACCGCTCGGGCTGGAGCTCGTCGCGCAGGCTCACGCGGGGCACGTCGCGGCCGCTCCCGCTCGAGCGGTAGCGCTCCGTCGAGATCCGCACGCCGCCCACGCCGCCGGAGCGCTCCGGCGTCGCGACCGGGCCCGCCGAGACGCCGAAGTGCGCCCAGTTCCAGGTGAGCGTCACGACCGCCGAGGGATCGCTCGAGATCCCGACCCGCGTGCGGATCGGGACCGTGAGCTGCGCCGCGACCGCGAGGCCGGACCGGAGCTCCGCCTGCGCGCCGAACGCGAGGTGCGTGGCCCGGAAATCGTCCTTCGCGGCGTCGTCCGCGAGGAGGTCGGCGGAGAGCGTGAGCGAGTCGCCGAGGAGGCGCGTGCCGAGGCCGATGTCGTAGCGCACGGGGAGCCGGACGCCGTCCAGGAACGCGTCGCGCCCGAGCATGGCGAGGCCGATGGAGAGGGAGCGCGCCGGACGCAGCGTGAGGCCGAGGTCCCAGCTGGCGAGGGCGTCGATGCCGGCGTCCGGGGAGGTGAAGCGGTTCCAGCCGATGCCGATGGAGCCGCTCCGCCCGTCGCCGAGCGCGAGCGCGAGCGTGTTCTTGCGGTAGCGGCGCCCTCCCGTGGACCCCGGCCGCACCCACTCGATCGAGTAGCCCGCGCCGAGCCCGTCCACGCCGGTCGCGAGGTAGAGCCCGTCCGCGTTCGACTCCTCCGTCACGTTCCCCTCGCGGAACCACTGGAGCGTGAGCGCGCGGATGAAGCCGACGGCCGCGGGCGTGGTGCCGATGCCGGCCGGGTCCTCCGCCGCGGCCGCGCCGAGCTCCGGCAACGCGAGGCCGGTCGGGATCCCCGCCTGGCGGTCGAGCGCGTTCCGGACCTGGGCGGCGGCGGGGGAGGCGGTGACGATCGCGAGGGTGGCGAGGAGGGCGGGCGCGGAGGGGCGGCGGCTCATGCGCCGCGGATTCTATGCGGCCAGCCGAGCGGGCGGGGGGCTCGCGAGGGACTGGAGGCGGAATCAGCTCCCCTCGTTCCCCGCGTCCTCCACCGCCCGCAGGTGCTCCTCCCCCAGCGGCACCAGGTTCCCGGCCTTGTACTGGCGGAACACGTCGAGGATCTGCTCCTTGTGCGGCCGGACCTTCCCGAGCGGGCACTTCTCCCATTCCTTCACCGGCTCGTCGCAATAGCCCATCCGCTTGTCGCCGCACTTGGGCTGGAGGTAGCCGCCCAGCTCGGGGGCGACGCGCATCACCTCGCGGCGCATGAGCGCGACCATGTGGCGGATCTCCCACTGCGCGCGCCAGCAGAGGCGAAGGTCCGCGATGTGGAGCAGCTCGGCGAAGTTCACCATCACCTGGAAGTTCGTCGGCGTGGCGTTCGGCAGGACGAAGCGCGCGTCCTCCGCCGGGATGCCCTTCGCGAGGGCGCTCTCGTACACGCGCGTGATCTCCGCCATGAGGCGGTCGTAGGCGTCCGCCATGCCGGCCTTCTCCCACGTCTTCGGCATGACGTAGTCGAGGCGCTCCTCCTTGTACCGGACGTAGCGCTGGGACTGCTGCTCGAAGCTGATGCCGATGCGGTGGCGCACGAACTGGTGCGACAGCGCGCGCGATACGCCGGAGATGCCGAACCAGAAGACCACCTGCTCGAGCGGCGAGGCGTGGCCGGTCTTGAGCCGCTCGGCGATGAACTCGCGGATGGTCTCGGCCGGAATGCGGCCGTCGCGGATCTCGCCCCACACCTCGTTCGGGGTCTTGGGCGTGTAGCACGTCCGGTACGCGCCGTAGAGCTTCTGGAGCGGGTCGCGCGCGAGGTCGATGAGCGTCACTTCGAGCGGCATGTCGGTTACCTATCACGAGGCGGCGACAGCGGCCGCGGCGGGGGCGTTCCGTTGAGCGCTCTCCCGCCCGTCCGTACATTCCCCGCGCCGGGCGAGCGCGGAGGCGCGGCCCGGGGAGGTGCTCGCGTGCAGCGCTCGATCGTCCTCGCCGTCCTCGCCGTGCCGGCCGCCCTCGGCGCCTGCAGCCGCGCGCCGCACAGGACCCGCCCGGCGCCGGCCGCCGCCCCGCCGCCGATCGAGGAGGCCGCGCTCGATCGCTCCACCGACCCGTGCGACGACTTCTACCAGTTCGCCTGCGGCGGCTGGATCGCGCACACCGAGATCCCGCCCGACCGCTCCGCGTGGCAGCGGAGCTTCTCGGAGATCCGGGAGCGGAACGCCGGCGCGCTGAAGGAGATCCTCGACGCGGCGGCGGCGGGCAGGATGGCGTCGGAGCCGTTCGCCGACAAGCTCGGCGACTTCTGGGCCGCGTGCCTCGACGAGGCGATGGTCGAGGCGCACGGGCTCGACGACCTCCGCATGGAGTGGGCGCGCATCGACGCGGTCCGCGACCGAACGGAGCTCGCGGACGTGCTCGCCCGGCTCCAGGGCGAGGAGATCGCCGACCCGTTCCGCATGTTCGCCGACCAGGATCCGAGGGACGCGACGCAGGTCGTTCTCACCATCGCGCAGGGCGGGCTCACGCTGCCGGATCGCGACTACTACCTCTCCGATCAGGGGAAGAACCCGGAGATCCGCCAGGAGCTCGGGGGACACATGCGGCGCATGCTCGGCCTCGCCGGCGTCCCGGCGGCGGACGCGGAGGCGCAGGCCGCGTCCGTGGAGCGCATGGAGCGCGCCATCGCCGCGAGCCACTTCACGCGGACCGAGCTGCGCGACCCGGTGAAGACCGCGAACCGCGTCGACCGCGCCGGGCTCGAGCGGCTCGCGCCGGGCATCCCCTGGGCGCGCTTCTTCGAGGGGCTCGGCCACGCCGACATCACGGCGGTGAAGGTCACGACGCCGCCGTTCATCGAGGAGGCGGGGAAGCTCTTCGCGACCGCGCCGCTCGACGAGTGGAAGGCGTACCTGCGCTGGCACCTGCTCGAGGGGATGGCGCAGGTGCGCGCGCTCCCGCGGGCGTTCGTGGAGGAGCGGTTCCGCTTCGACGCGCGCGCGTTCACGGGCGCGACGCAGCTCTTGCCCCGGTGGAAGCACTGCGTGGAGGCCACCGACGACGCGCTCGGATTCGCGCTGGGGCGGATCTACGTGCGGCTCCACTTCGGATCGGAGGGCAAGGAGCGCACGACGCGCCTCGTGGGCGAGATCGAGAAGGCGATGTCCCGCGATCTCGGCGCGCTGCAGTGGATGGACGACGCGACGCGGGGCCGCGCGGAGGAGAAGCTCGCCGCGGTCGCGAACAAGGTCGGGTACCCCGGCGCGTGGCGCGACTACTCCCCGATGAAGGTCGAGCGCGCCTCGTTCTTCCGGAGCGTGCTCGCGGCGGGCCGCTACGAGGTGAACCGGCAGCTCTCGAAGGTGGGCAGGCCGCTCGACCGCGGCGAGTGGTTCATGTCGCCGCCGACGGTGAACGCGTACTACGCGCCGCCGCGGAACGAGATCGTCTTCCCCGCAGGCATCCTGCAGCCGCCGTTCTGGAACCGCGCCGCGCCGGAGACCGTGAACTACGGCGCCATCGGCATGGTCGTGGGGCACGAGCTCACGCACGGCTTCGACGATCACGGCCGCAAGTTCGACGCCCGCGGCGACCTCGCCGACTGGTGGACGGCGGACGTCTCCCGCGAGTTCGACCGGCGCGCGAGCTGCGTCGCCGATCAGTTCTCCGGGTACGAGTCGATCCCGGGCGTGCGGCTCAACGGGCGGCTCACGCTCGGCGAGAACATCGCCGACCTGGGCGGCCTCAAGCTCGCGCACGCCGCGATGCAGGCGTCGCAGGCGGGCGCGAAGGCGGGCGACGTCGCGGGCTTCGGGCCCGAGCAGCAGTTCTTCGTCGGGTACGCCCAGTCGTGGTGCTCGAAGTACCGCGACGAGGACCTGCGCCGCCGCGCCGTCGTCGACCCGCACGCGCCGGCGAAGTGGCGGGTGAACGGGCCGCTCTCGAACCTCCCGTCGTTCGCGGCGGCGTTCCGGTGCAGCGAGGGGCGGCCCATGGTCCGCCCACCCGATCGGCGCTGCGAGGTGTGGTAGCCGGAATCCGACGTCCGGCCGAGGCACTTTTCGCGAAGCGAAATGTGCCCGGCCGCTCCCTGCCGGCTACGGCAGTACGGAATCCTAATCCTGCGCGCGCAACCGGATGTAGAGCCCCGCGGCGTCGTAGAACGTGAGCCGCACCGCGCCCGCCTGGATCACCGCACCGGCCGCCACCGGCACCGACCGCTCGCCGGTCGGCGCGCCGTCCACCTTCGTGCCGTTCCGAGAGCCCGCGTCGCGCACCGTCCAGCGGTCCGCGGCGTCCTTGCGGAAGACGAGGTGGACGCGCGAGAGCGTCGCGTCGTCCACGACGACGTCGTTCGTCGCGTCGCGGCCGAGCGACACCTCGGCCCCGCCGGTCCTCGAGGACAGGTGGATGGCGAGCGACTCGCCGGACGGGAGCAGCGCGGTCTGCGGCCCGGACGCGACGGTGTCCCGGCGCGCCGAGGGCGGTCGCCACGGCCCCGCCTCCCACACGATCCACGGGCCCGTCATGGAGCGCTCGAACTCGTCGAGCGGCGTGCGGCCGTAGGTCTTGCGGAGCCAGGAGAGGAGGTAGGTCTTCACGCGTGTCGCCCCCGCGCGACCGGTCCGAGGTCCGTCCTCCGCCTCGCGGAGGGCCCCGCGGCCGGTGCCCAGGATGCACCGGGAGGGCGGCGGCTGTCGAGGGTGCGCCGCCGCATCCGTCGCTACCCGCGCACCGCCGCGGCGACGATCCCGGGGAGCGCCGTCCACCTCCCGCGCGCCTCGAGCTCCACGAGCCCACGCCCCATGCGCGCGGTGGAGCGGTGGCTCGGGAAGTACGCCGGCTTGAGCGGGTGGACGGTCGGGTGCCAGAGGACGGTCTTCTCGATCTGGTCCGGGTCGAGCATGAGCGTGTTGTGCACGAACCCGCGGCCGCTGCGCACGTCGTGGAGGGGCTGCCCGGGGTAGCCGCCCCAGGGCGTCGTTCCGAAGACGAACCCGTAGGCGGGCCAGCAGTTCACGGCGACCGTGCCGTACCGGAGCCGCGCCGCCGCGCGCTCGACCGCGGCACGGAGCGTCCGGTCCTGCAGCGCGCCCGCCGGCGCGACGATGCTCGCGGACAGCATCCCCCAGAGCCGCGCGTTCGCGAACGAGACCGCTGCTTCGAGGAACTCGGCGGGGTCCGCCGAGCCGACCGCCGTCTCTCCGAGGACGGCGCAGAACGCCTCGGTCCGGAAGAACGGCTCGTCCGCGTCGGCGTCGAGGCCGGGGAGGAGCGTCCACGGGAGCTGCCCGGGACCGGCCGCCGCGGCGCGGACGCCCGGCCGGCCTTCCACCATGCGCCGGTAGCGCTCCGCCGCGCCGGGGTACCAGGCCTTCTTCGCGGGTGCCGCCGAGAGCGCGCGCTCGAGGTGGCCGAGGAAGGCGTCCCGCCGCCTCCAGCCGCGGGGGACGACCACGAGCTGCGCGGCGTTGCAGTTGTGGGACGCGTTGTGCGTCTTCATCCCCGCGATGCTCTCCGCCTGGAACGCGAGGGCCCGATCGCTCCACGCGCCGGGCATCACGAGCACGGGCGCGACGTCGCCGAGCTCGCTCGTGATCGGCTTCTGGAGCAGCGGGGTGCCGCGCTCGATGCGGGCGGAACGCTCCGGCCCCGGCGGCCCCCACACGATCGCGTCGTGCGTCGCCGTCGCCCCGGTGACGTGGATCTCGTCGACCCCGGGGTGGCGCGCGAGGTACGCGCCCTCCTCGGCGCCGCCGTACACGATGGCGAGCCAGCCCTTCGCGATCGGCTCCGCGAGCGCGTCCTCCAGGATGGGCCCGAGGTACGCGTTCACGGGGTTCATCTTGAGGATGCAGGCCGTGCCCTCGTTGAAGAGCTTCGTCGCGACGTCGGTGGGCGGGATGGCGTTCACGTTCCCCGCGCCGAGGACGAGGCAGACGCGGCCGTCGTGGTCGCGCCGCTTGTGGAAGGCGGCGCGCCGCTCGTGCATGCGCCGCTCGTCGACGCCCTCCAGGAACCGGACGTCGGCCCGGACGAGCGGGAAGAGCGCGCCGTCGAGCCGCCCCGCCGGGAAGACGCGCGCCGTGAGCCGTCCGTCGACGGCCTCGCCGGTGCGACCGATGGGCGTCTGCCCGGTCTTCGCGAGCGAGGCGAGCGAGCGCGCGAGCTGGCGGAAGATGCGCACCGTGGGATACGGCGAGGACAGCCACTCCTCGCCCGCGGCGGGCCCGTCGAACGCGAGCCCCTTCGCCGCGCACGCGTCGCGCACCATGCGCTCCGCGTTCCGTCCGACGCCGGCGAGCATCGAGCGGGCGAGCGCGATGCGCTCCGCGAGCGTGGCGCGCGCCCAGCGCGGCGCGCCCTCGCGCACCTTCGCGACGGCCTCGTCGAGGCGGCGCGGATCGGTCGTGGTCGGCGCGGTGACGGCGGTCATGACTGCAGCCCTCGGCGGACAGGCTACAGCCTTCAGCTATAGCGCGGCGACGGCGTTTCCACCCCGTCCTGTGGGCTGAAGCCTGGGGGCTGAAGGCTGCTCGGGCTCCACCCGGTGCAGCGTCGCGAGCGTCACCTCCGGCGGCGAGTTGACACGCACGGAGATGCCCGACATCCCGATGCCTCGGTTCACGTACAGCTGAACGGGGCCGAGCCGGTAGAGGCCGCGCGCGTACGGCTCCCGC
Source organism: Anaeromyxobacter sp. (assembly GCA_035702465.1). Taxonomy (GTDB): domain Bacteria; phylum Myxococcota; class Myxococcia; order Myxococcales; family Anaeromyxobacteraceae; genus Anaeromyxobacter. Next base: position 10,433 of record DASSQM010000022.1, read on the forward strand.
ATGGAGGCGAGGAGGAGGCGCGT